>JAXITB010000310.1:0-3979 GCA_034680305.1 Polaromonas sp.
GCCTGTGACGACACCAACATCTTCATCACGCCAGGCTTCGAATTCAAGGTGGTCGACCTGCTGCTGACCAACTTTCACCTGCCCAAGAGCACCCTGATGATGCTGGTCAGCGCCTTTGCCGGCCATGCGCAGATCATGGCCCTGTACAGACACGCCATCGCGCAGCGATACCGCTTTTTCAGCTACGGCGACGCCATGCTGCTGCAACACGACCCGAGCGCACGCCAGCAGACGGCGCCCGCCGCCTGAAACGAAAGCCTTGCCCCATGCTTGAATTCAAAGTCCTGCACACCGACAGCGCCTCCCATGCCCGCCGCGGCACCTTGAGCCTGAACCACGGGGTGGTGCAAACGCCGATCTTCATGCCGGTGGGCACCTACGGCACCGTCAAGGGCGTGATGCCGCGCAGCCTGCACGAGATGGGCGCGCAGATCATCCTGGGCAATACCTTTCACCTGTGGATGCGGCCGGGCCTGGACATCATGAAGCGCTTCGGCGGCCTGCACGGCTTTGAGCAATGGAGCAAGCCCATCCTCACCGACTCGGGCGGCTTTCAGGTGTGGAGCCTGGGCGCGATGCGCAAGATCACCGAGCAGGGCGTGCACTTTGCCAGCCCGGTCAATGGCGACAAGCTGTTCATGTCGCCCGAAGTCAGCATGCAGATCCAGACGGTGCTCAATTCGGACATCGTGATGCAGCTCGATGAATGCACCCCGTACGAGACCCAGGGCCACATCACCACCGAGGCCGAGGCGCGCCAATCCATGGAAATGAGCCGGCGCTGGGCGCTGCGCTCCAAGGATGAATTCGAGCGCTTGGGCAATCCCAATGCCCTGTTCGGCATCGTGCAGGGCGGCATGTTTGAAAACCTGCGGCAAGAGTCGCTGGACGCCCTGGTGGAGATGAACTTCCCCGGCTATGCCATTGGCGGGGTCAGCGTCGGCGAGCCCAAGGACTTGATGCGTCAGATCATGGCCCACACGCCCCACCGGCTGCCGGCGCACAAGCCGCGCTACCTGATGGGCGTGGGCACCCCGGAAGATCTGGTGCAGGGCGTGGCCGACGGCGTGGACATGTTCGACTGTGTCATGCCCACGCGCAACGCCCGCAACGGCACGGTGTTCACCCGCTACGGCGACCTCAAGCTGCGCAACGCACGCCATAAGAGCGACCCGCAGCCGCTGGATCCGAGCTGCACCTGCCATGCCTGCGCGGGCCCCTCGGGCATCGCGTGGGAGCAGGGCGGACGGGAAGGCTTTTCACGCGCCTACCTGCACCACCTCGACCGCTGCGGCGAGATGCTCGGCCCGATGCTGACCACCATTCACAACCTGCACTACTACCTGAACCTGATGCAGGACATTCGGCAGTCGCTGGAGGCCGGGCGCTTTGCCAGCTTCCGGACCCAGTTTCAGGCCGACCGGGCGCGCGGCTGCTAAAGCGCTGCCTTCGGCATCGGGCTCAAGCGGGCTGAGCCGGCTGCCGTAAATCGGCCTGCAACTGCCCGAAGGCCAGCACGTCGGCGTCATGGGCCGGCTCGATCCAGGGCTCGGCCAAAGCGCCTTCGTACCACTGGCGCATGGCCGGCAACTCGAGCAGGGTCTGCACATAGGCGCTGCACGCAGCGTCGAGCGACAAACCATAGGTCTGCACCCGAAAGGCCACCGGGCAAAAAAAGGCATCGACCGCGCTGAAATCGCCGCCGGCCAGGAAGGGACCGCCAAAACGCTGCAGGCCATCGCGCCACAAAGCCTGCAAACGATCGAGGTCGGAGGCCAGCGAGTCCAGAGCCTCCGGCCGCAGGCGTACCCGCACGCCGCAGCTCATGGAACACACCTTGCGCAGGGTCTGAAAACCGGAATGCATCTCGGCCGCTGCGCTGCGCGCCCAGGCCCTGGCCCTGGCCCCCGCCGCCTGCGGCCAAACGCCGCGATGGTGCTCGGCCAGATACTCGGCAATGGCCAGGCTGTCCCAGACCGTCAGGTCCCCATCGACCAGACAGGGCACCTTGCCACTGGGCGAAAACCCTTTAAAGTCGTTCGGGCCGCCACCCATCGGAAAGGGATGCAGCACCTCCTCGAACCCGATGTCCAGCGTACGCATCAGGACCCAAGGGCGCAGAGACCAGGACGAATAGTTTTTGTTGGCGATGTGAAGCTTCATGGCTGCTGTGAGAAAAACGCCCGGCGGGGGCAGGGCCTGTCCGCTCAATCATCGCTCATCTCGGCATCGAAACAGCGACCGATGCGAAGTCCCGCTCCGCAGCGACACAACTTCACATTGATGGCCACGAAGGCACCCTCAAGCAGCGTCGGTAAAAACCGTCAGCACTCCGGTGTAGCCATACAAGCTGCTGCCGGCGATCTCGCCGGCCGCGAAAAAGCCGATCAGGGGCACATCCCCCAGGGCGCGCCGGACAATCTGCAGCTCGGCACTGGGGCCGCCAAAATGCGCGCCGCCCCGTCCGGAGCAGCTGACATAAATGGCGCCGCTGATGCGCCTGTGTGGCTGATGGGCCGGCGGTGCGTCGGGAGGCGACGGCGCAGCCTCTCCCGACTCGAGTTCCTCGCGAATCTCGGCGCAGATGCGCACCAGGTCACTGCGTGCGGCGGCCGCATGGCGCTCACAAAAACTCAAACGCATGCCCACCTCGGTGGTCTGCGCCACCGCCACCGCTTGCCGCGCCGGGTCCAGGCCAATGATGTGCCGCACCAGGGTGTCTGCCCCAAAAGGCCCGCCCCGCCGCAGTGCCTCGGGCGCTGACGCAGCCGGCCGCAAGCCCACCAGCGTGCGCCTGACCTGGGCCAGCGCCCCCTGCGGCTCGTCCAGGCTCACCTGCAAATCACTCAGCAGCGTCTGCAGCGCCGGTTGGCCGTCCAGTTCGATCACCACATGCTGGTCGCAGGCGGTGATCACCCGCTCGGGCGCAATCGGCTGGCAGCCTTGGGTCACCCGCGAGATCAAACCCACACCGGGCCCGAAAGCCACCCCACTTAAGCCGCCGGCAAACACGCTGCCGGCCGCGCCCTGCCCCCGCACATGGCCCTGGCCGCTCTGGGCAAACTGCACCGAGCTGCCGCGACTGGCCGCCAGCCCGCCAAACACATAGCCGCTGCGGGTGCGCTGGGCCATTTCCGCGATCAACTCGGCCAGATCAGGCTCACCTGGGTCGGCGTGCACCAACGCGGTTTGGGCCTGAAAACTGCTACCCGCGGCACTCAGAGGGGCCACGCCCGAGAACACCCGGTACTGATCGGACGGCCACTCGCACAGCATGACCGCCAGGGCGGGCTCATCAAAATACTCCACATTGTTGGCAGCAATGCCCACGCCCACCGTGCCGGCCCAGTCCACCACCTCGGGCAACTGCGCACTCAAGTAATCGAGCAGCTCCTGGGCCTGGCCCGCATAGTGGTCGGTGATGTAGAGCAGCCCCAGCGTGGGCGAGCGGGCATGGTCGGACCGCGCCAACGAGGCGCGCAACTGCGCCAGCACCAAAGCGGCGGCCATGCCCCACTGCGGGTGGGTGGCGTGGCCATAGGCGAACAGCTGACTCATCGGCTCGCTTTGGGTTTGCTCTTGCGGGGTGCGCGGGGCGCGCGAGTCGGCGCAGCGCCTTGGCTGGTCGCCGCCTTTTCGGCCGTCGGGGCATCGGCCGCGCGGGACGGGGCCTGGGCCTGGGCCTGGGCGTCGGCCATCGCGGCGCTGGCAATCTGCTGAAACTGCTGCGTCAAGGCGCCCCACCACTGCATGGGGTCGACCATGCCGGCGGCAGCCTCGCCGCCAGGCGCTTTCTGACTTTGGGCAGCTGACTTAGCTCGGGACTTGCCCGCCTGCGAACGGGCCGCCGACTTGGGCGGGGGGGTGTTCTGGCGGGCCGTTGCGGCAGACGGCTCGGCCTGAGCCGCAGGGGCCGCAGCATCGGTCGGCGGCCAAATCGGGGCGGCCGCTGGCCCGGCGCTTGAAGGTGCCGAGGCCA
>JAXITB010000311.1:0-3921 GCA_034680305.1 Polaromonas sp.
CCACCCCCGCCCCCGCCAGCCAGCGCAGCTGCGCCACCCAGTGCGGCTGCGCCTCCCAGAAGGCCCAAGCCGGCTGGCGCTGCGACGACTGGCGCCAGAGCTACCACGTCTTCAGCAACGGCAGGAATGGCTGCGCCCTCTGCTGGCGAGGCACTGGTCGCTACCGACGCACCGCTGTCGACAAGCGATGCAGCGGCCTCACCCCCCGCGCCGCCCCACTCTGGAGAGGCACCCTCTTGAAAGTCTCCGTAAAAATCTTCCAGCTCGACAACCGGCAGGTCATCGACGGCCACCAGCAGGGATTTACCGCGCCGGGACAGCTTTTGACCAGCGGGCTCTTTGCCACTGGCCGGGTCAACGAGCTGGTAGCGCATGCCGCCCTGCGCTTTGACCTTGCTCGGACTGCCCTGGGCCACTCGAGAGATGACTGTGTCTGGTGCCTGGGCCCCCGCCCCTTTAGCTACCTGCTTGCCTTGATCCGCCTTCCCAACCAGTATGAAGTCCACCATTCACCTCGATCCGTTCGCAAAAAAAGTGTCCGCGGATCGTAAAAAGGAAAGGGGTTCTTAAGGCTTAAATCATGTAAACAGAAATCAGATTTCGAACAACAAAGTGGAGACCAAAATTCTCAGGCGGCCTCAATGCTGCAAGGCAATGTCACGCAAACATGCGCCCAACCTTGCGGATGGTGAATGTTCATGTGCAATTGACCTTGGTGGCGTTGCACCACCGTGCGGACAAAGTCCAGGCCCAGTCCGAAGCCTTTGGTGGTGATGGCCTCATCGACCGCTGTGGTCTGTTCGGCCACCTGGTTGCTCAGGGTGATGGCGACGGCCGAAGCATCGGCGGTGGGCTCGGCGGTGATGGTCACCCGCGTGCCGGGTTGCCCGTACTTGATGGCGTTGAGCAGCAGGTTCATGAACACGCGCACCATGAGCATGGTGGAGACCTGGAGGAAAAAGTAGCGCTCCCCGTTGCGAAACTCGATGCGCATGCCGCGGGCTTGGGCGAGGTCTCGCACCTGACTGATGGCGTCTTCGATGAGGTCATCGAGCAGGAGCTCCTTGAGGGTCAGCTGCTCTGCATGGGCCCTGCTTTCAAACAGGAAACCATCCATCAAACGCATGAGCTGATCGGCGTGGACCATGACGCGGTCGACATCGCCCAGCCAGCTAGCCTGCACGCCTTGCAGGCTTCGCATTTCACGGCAGACGGCTAGGATCGATGCCACCGGGGTGCGCATATCGTGCGAGAGAAATTTCAGGGCCAGGTCGCGCTGGGCTTGTGACTGTTTGAGTTCGGTCACGTCGATCAAGGCCAGCAGCCGCAGGCCCTCAGCGCCGCTGGCGTCAAACGAGGTGGTCTTGATCTGTACGTCGCGCGCGCCTGTGGGGCTGGGCACGCGCAAGGCCTGTTCGGGCTGCTTGGCCCATTCGTCCAAGGCCGGCCAGTCGGTCGATGGCAGATCCAGCTCGCGGGCCAGCTCTGGCAGCCGTGTGGCCTCGCGAATGCGACCGCGGCCCAGGGCCTGCATGCGACCGTTGATTTGCAGTACCTGACCCGTCGCGTAAATCACGGCCACGGCTTCGGGCAAATGGGCGATGACCTGATCGAGCAGGTCGAGTTGGCGGCCCTGTAGCTCGATGGCCCGATCAAGTGCCAGCTCGACCTGTCCGATTCCTCCCCTGCTGCGTTCGCTCGATGGCTCAGCCTGGCCGGCCTGCAGCTCGCGCGATTTGCGGCGCATGTAGCGCAGGTTGCCTTCCAGGCGGCGCCAAACCCAAACCAAGGCCAAAGCAAACAGCGTCAGCCACAGAGGCACGACGTCGAACCACCAACCCCAGGCCAGCAGCGCGGCCACCGCGCCCAGCGGCAGGCCGATGGCCATGGTCAAGGTCATCACCCGCAAACGCCTGGGATGCACAAGCTGCAGCGCGGCAATGACCGACAGCACGGTCAGCCAGCTCACGCCAAAGACCCAGGCCTCGGGCACCACGCGAACCCAGCTGCCAGTCAGGTGGGCATTGATCGCGCTGGCCAAAATGGCCACACCGGGTGTGCCCGATGCAGTGGCGCCCGAGTAGATGGTGGCATGGTGGTCGCCCAGCAGCGGGTCTGTCACGCCGAGCAGGACGATCTTGCCCCGCAGCGCAGGCAGAGGCTTTTGTGGGTCGATCAGGTCAGACAGGGAATAGGTGGTGAAGCTGCGGTTTGGGTCGACCATGGGAAAGCGCAGGTAGTCGGCCTGGGGCAGCGCAAAACGCTCGATCAATCCGGCCGCCTTGAGCAAAGCCAGCGAGAAGTGCGTTTGGTCGAACAAGCGGGTCTGAATGCCGCGCAAAATACCGTCGCTCTCAAAGCGCACATGAATGTGCCCGCTGGCCCGTGCCGCCTGGTCGAGCAGGGGGGGCGTGAGCTGCCAGATCGGGCCCGTGGCCAACGGCTTGTCCGCACTCTGCAGCGCTTCGGTCGTCAGAACCTTGGGCAGTACCACCGGCAAGCGGGCCATTTGCTCAGCCAGGGCTGCATCGGCAGGCCGCTCGGTGGTAAAGAGCAGATCGAACCCAAGGGCCGCAGGCGCCTGGCCTTCGTCGACCATGCGCTTGAGCAGCTCGGCGTAGTGCTGCCGGGAGATGGGCCAAACACCGAGCTGGCGCTGGCTGTGTTCATCAATGGCCACCAGCACCACCTCAGGTGAGGGCTGGAAGCCAACCAGCATGGTGAGCCGGTCATATAGGCGCTTGCCCACCGAGCTGCCCGTGGCTGTCCAGACCAGCAAAGCCAGCAGCATGGTGCAGGCCAGAAGCAGGATCAACACTTCGCGTGCCACGCTGCGCCAATGCTGGGCCACGTGACGCCGAGAGGCGCTAGCGGCCCGATCGGCGGCAGTGGGCGATGGCTGTGATGCGGCCACGCTGTGGGTCTGGCGGGGCGGTCAGCGGCCGATGCGGGGCTCAGTCATCCTGGCCGACTGAGGCGTAAGTGATCAGCTGATAGCCGAAACCATGCACCGAGCGCAGGCGCAGGTTAGACGGGCCGCTGAGCCCAAGGCGGGAGCGAATGCGCGAGATGTGCACGTCGAGCGTGCGCGAGAAGGGGTCGTCTTCACGCCCCCAAACCTCTTGCATGAGGCGCTCGCGCGAGAGGGATCGGTCGGCGTTTTCGAAAAGAAAGCGCGCCAGCTCGAATTCCTTGCCCGAAAACTGCGCTTGCCCGCCACCGTCCCAGGTGATGATGCGCTCGACCAGGTCGAAGGTGTAGCCGTGATAGGTTTGCGGGCCAGCGCCTTGGCGGACCGGATAAATGCGGCGTTGCAAGGCGGAAATGCGGGCCAAAAACTCGGCGGGGCGCAAGGGCTTGACGCAATAGTCTTCGGCACCGGCTTCGAGAGCAGTGACGATGGCTTGCTCGTCATGCATGGCCGTCAGGAAGATGACGGGCGTTTCACTCTGGAAGGATGAGCGCAGTTGCTTGAGCACCTTGATGCCGTCTTGGTCGGGCAGTTTCCAGTCGAAGACGAGCAGGTCGTAGGTGTTGCGCTGCAGCGACTGAAGAAAAGCCTTGGCCGTATTGAACACGTCACTGGTGTGTCCAGCCGTTTGCACCACCTTGGCCAAGTGCTGCGCCAAGGTGTCATCGTCTTCCAAGATACCAATATGCATGAGTAAAGCTCCTGCTCAAAGGCTCAACGCTCGTTGAGGGCGCCAGAGAAAGTCTTGATCACAGGCTTGAGCAGATAGCGCAAGACGCTGCGGGTGCGGGTCTTGATGTCGATGGTCGAGGTCATGCCTGGCTTGAGCGCAACGCGCGCCAAGACTTGGTTGGCCTGCTGGTCTTCCAGGCGCACCTGCACCCGGTAAAAACTCAGGGATTGCCCGTTGGGCCCTTGTTCGACCAAGGTATCGGAGCTGATGTAGGTCA
>JAXITB010000312.1:0-3897 GCA_034680305.1 Polaromonas sp.
CAGGCCAGTCCCTGCTCAAGCCAGCGGGCGAAGGCGTTTTGCCCGCCCATGAAGTCCCAACTGCTCCAGAAAGCGCAGCCCATCTCATGGCTGGCCTGGCGCTGCAGGGCCACCATGCGGCTCATGGTCCGTTTCGAATAAATGCGGCCGTCGTCGCCCAGCGTGCCTTGGTCGAGTGGGCTCATGATCAGACAGGCCGCTTGTGGCGCGCCTTGCCGCAGCACCCCGACCGCCCGCATGAAGCCCTCGCGGTAGACCTTGCCTTCGCCGCTCAGGATGCCGCCGTTGCCAGCATCGTTGCCGCCGAGCATCACCACGACCAGGTCGGGCAGACGCGCGCGGGTTTGTTCGGCCAGGTGCTCCGCATTGAACTGTCGGATCGAGCCGCTGGCGATGCCCACCACCGCGGTGGTCTCCCAGGTGATGCCGCTGGCGCCCTCGAGCACCATGCCGTAGACCTCCAGACCGGCCTCGCTGACTTGCAGGGTGGTCGAGGTAATGCCCGCGTCATGGTCGACCACCCACTGATCGAACTGGGCGTGTTCGATGCGCCGCAGCGTGGCCGGTGCGCCGTTGATCTGCAAGCGCAGGGGCTCGGGCCGGCGTGCCTTTTGAGCAAAGATCTCCAGACGCTGGCCCAGGGCCTGGCCTGAGCGGGCCGGCGTGACTTGTACCTGCGCCGCCGTGCGTGGTTTGGCCACGATGCCGCCCAGCCCGTAGCGCCCCTGGTTGCCGCCGTGCAAGATGGTGTAGATGTCCCATTCGCCGCTGCGGGCCACCCGCACATCGTCGCGCCGCATCCAGCGCGGGTCCATACCGGCCACGACAAAGCCGGGTCCGCCATCGCCGAACTGGGTTTTCAGGCGCAGACGGACCGTTTTGGCGATGCCGTCACCGGCCAGGGTAGAGTCACCGTAATGCAGGACCCGAATGGGCGCGTTGCGCTCGCTTCGGGCCAGGGCGCTGTAGAAGCTGCGCAGGTGTTCCACGCCCTCGATGGGCAGCAAGTTGCCGGATCGAACGGCTGCCGCAGGTGCACTGGTGGCTGGCTGAGTGCTGGTCACGCCACCAGCGGGTGGCTGCTCTGGTCGGGGAACAGGCGGTGTGCCGGCCAGCGGCAAGCCGCGGTCGGCGCCCTGCGGGGCGGGCGCCGGCGCCGCGCCCGGTGCGGCAGCTTTTGCCTGGGTGGGGGCCGCCGGCTGGCGCAGGGCCACCGGTGGTGCCTGGGTGTCGGGCTCGGCCACCTGCGGTGATTCGGCCGCCGGCTCGCGCGGCAGGCCCAGGGGCCCGAGGACGCGGCTGGGCCTGAGGCTGCGTGCGTCGTCGATCCAGTACAGCGGCACCAGGGCACCCAGGACAACGGCCAGCACCAGCAGCAGATACCCGCTTGTACTTTGGTTCTTGGTCGCTGCCATGGTCAGAATTGTCGGTAAATGAAGGCCAGGGCCTGACCATCGGACAGCCAGGCGCCCAGCATCAGCACGCCAGCCAGGGCCAGCCCCTGCAGCACCGGCGAGGCCCGCTCAAAGCGCCGCTGCAAGGCGTCTTTCCAGGCCACCGGGGCAAAGCAGCCGGCCATGCCCAGCCCCAGACAGACCCAGAAGGCCGGACCAAAGCGCGGCCAGGCGCTCAACTCGGAATGCAGCAGGCTGTTCCAGAAGATCGCGGCGTCTTCAAAGGTGGGCGTCTTGAACAGGATGCGTGCAATCACCACGAAGGAGAAAGTCAGCAACCAGCCGCCGACCCTGGCCGTGGTCGCGTGCTTTTCAGCCCAGTGCTCCCAGGCCGCTTGTTCGCGCATCCAGCGGTACAGGCAAACGGCGCTGCCATGCAGCAGGCCGTAAATCAGGAAGTTGGGCGTCAGGCCGTGCCAGAGCGCCAGCAGCACGATGGAGATCATCACATTGCGATAGATCTTCCAGCGCACCACCCGGTTGCCGCCCAGGGGCCGATACACATAGTGCCCGACCCAGGCCGACAGGCTCATGTGCCAGCGGCGCCAGTAGGCGGCAATCGAGGTGGCCTGGTAGGGGCGATCAAAGTTTTCCGGCAGCTTCAGTCCCAGCAGGCGGGCGCTACCGATCACCACATCGGTGTAGGCCGAAAAATCGAGGTAGATCTGAAAGGTGAAGGCCAGCGTGGCGATCATGATTTCAGCCGCGGAAAAAGACTGCGGGTCGGCAAACACCGGCCCCACGGCGGCCTTGGCAATCAGGTCAGACAGCAGCAGCTTCTTGACCAGACCCTTGAAGATGCGCCACAGACCGGCGCGCACATCCTCCTGCGTGACCATGCGTCGCTGCATGAGTTGCGCGACGAAGTCGGAGGCCTTCAGGATCGGGCCGGCCGCCAAGTGCGGGAAAAAGCTCATGTAGACGCCAAATTGCCGCCAATCGGCTGTGGGCACCTGCTGGCGGTGACGGTCGATGGTGTAGCTGACCGCCTGAAAGGTCATGACCGACAGGCCCAGGGGCGGGATCAGGGACTGGCCCACCGCGGCATCGGCCGGCAGTATGAAGCGCTCGGCCAAGCCCGCCATGAGCAGCTTGTAGGCCAGCAGTGGCGTGACCTCCAGCGCGATGAGCACCGTCAGGGCGGTGCGTGCATGGCGCCCACCCTGGTCGAGCAAGCGGCACCCACCCCAGCACACCCCAAGCAGGCCCGCCACGAGCAGCAGGTCCAAACTGGCTTTGAGTCGGCCGGCCGGATCGGCCAGCAAGAAATCGGCACTCAGTGTGAACGCGCCGGCTGCCAGCAACAGCATCAGGCGAGTGCGCTGGCTGTCCAGATGCAGGTACAGCGCAGCCAGCAAGGGCAGCGCGAGCAGGCCGTTGGAGGAGATCACATTCGGGCAGGGCCTGGGCGGGCGCTCAGGCGCCTAGCTCTTGCGCTTGGCCACGATCAGGGCGTAATTGCCGCCTTTGAAATAGCCGACTCGAAAGGCCAGCGGCCTGATGTCCTTGCCTTCGGCAAAGGCCTTGGCCAGCTCGCGCTGGTAGCCGCCAAAGGCGCTGTGGGGCCGCTCGAACTTGCCGTAGAGGGTGGTGTTGAACTGTTCTCTGAGCTGGCTGTACTTGATGCCGGTTTCATCTTGAATGATGAAGGGCGACTGGCCGCTCAGGCTGCCCGCGACCAAGGAAAAGCTGGCGTTTTGCGGCAGATGGGAGGCCGCCTTGAGCAGCACCGGGTGAGCCGCGTTCAGGCGCACGAATTTCAGGTGATTGGGGTTGGCCGACAGCCCCTTGTCGGACAAATCGATGCGCAGGTAGTCGACGACCACGGGTTCACCGGAGCGATCCAGTCGGAATCGCACCGATCGCCATTGCGGGTCATTGGCCGGCAATTCTTCCACCTCGCCGGCGGCATTGACCTGGATCGGGGTCACGCTCTTGACGCTCAGGCCCTTGAGTTGGAAGAAGGAGCTCAGAAAGGTCGATGCGCCAATGCGCACCCGGTTCTGGTGCAGGTATTTGTCGAGGTACTCGGTGACGAAAAAGCCGTCACGGCCGTAGTTCTCCCAGGCCCCGGTCAGCACTTCGAGCGTCTGGCGGGCCGCCTCCGGCTTGAGTTCGGTCAGGTCGATCGGGCGCTCGGCCGTCTGCATGGCCACCAGCACATAGCGCTTGGCTTGCGGGAACAACTGGCTGACGGTGGCAAAGTCCGGCCCCGAGAAGGGGTAGAAGACGGTGTCCTTGAAGACGGGCATCTCTTTGTTCACCCAGGCCTGCATCGGCTCACCGATCTGGCTGCGGTATTGCTGCCAGTTGCGCTGAACGGCTTGCGAATAGGCCGTCCACGCAGCGGAGTTCAGACCGGTTGGCACGCCTGCGGCGGGCGTCTGCCCGGCCAGCAGGGCAGAGGCGGCTGCGCTGGGGGTTTGGGCCAGTGCGGCGCCAG
>JAXITB010000313.1:0-3894 GCA_034680305.1 Polaromonas sp.
GCTTTTGATGGATGAGTCCAGGGTCTCCTTAAATCAGGCGCTCGGCAATGACGCGGCATTCACCTGGACCTACGACTTGGGCGATCAATGGATCCATTCGGTGAAGGTCGAGCGCATTGACGCTCTGCCCGCCGCGCTCAAGCTGAAGTCCCCGATGTGCCTGGCTGGTGCAGGCGCATGCCCGCCGGAAGATGTGGGCGGCGCACCAGGATACGAGCTGTTCCTTCAAGCCATCGCCGACTCGAAGCACCCTGAACATGAGGACATGGTGGCGTGGATAGGTCGGCCCTTCGAGCCTGAAGCCTTCACGGTGCAGGAAGTTCAAGATCGGCTGGACGAGATCGCGCTGTAGACGCGGCCATCTCGACGGGATTGAGCTTCTTAGATTTCGATGGCACGACGAATGTCCATGGGAGTACCGAGGGGCATGTTCTCCCACTCGGACTTCGCGTCATTCACGCACCCTGCCTTGAGCAGCCGCCCATGCGGTTACCTGTACTTTGCAGCCGTGATGAACTGACCGAACGATTCGCACCACACGATGACTGCAGCGTACTTTTCGGGCTCGATACCGGCCGGCACGGTCACCACAAAATTCTCGAACGTGCTGACATCACCCACTCGGACCATGTTCTTCTTCAGGCGATTGAAGTCCGCTTCGGTCTCTACGAATTCGGGTGACAGGTAGAGCTTGTAGTCCGGCCCTGGTGCCAGTCGTCCAATGAATGTGATGGCGTTAGGGGCTATGGATACAACGCCCTCGCCCCAATGAAGTGAGTCGCTGTCTTTCAAGTCCCTCTTGAACTGAGCCGTGAACTTCGCTTGGCTTGCTGCCGCCTTGACGTCTTCTATGGTGGGCGCGGCGGGCGCGATCAAAATGGGTAAGGCGTAGATTCCTCCAGCAAAGCCGGCCGCAGCCACGGCGATATGCGATGCGACGAGCAGGATGATCTTGCGAATGTTCATGAATAGGCCTGGGAAATAGGGAGTCGGTCCTGCCGCCCGCCGTGGCCGGTCCGGTTCGCGGCTGGCTTGAGCATCGCCATACTTGGCACTATAGCCCTCGAAGCCTATTTCTTTGCCCTGAAACAACGCATCTCAAATACTTTGATATTCGGACTGGCCTGCACTTGCTGCACGGGTGCCGGTCGCACAAGCCCGAAGTCGAGGTTGGTGTGTTGTCGGAGCCCTGCCCTGGGCGCGATGGAGTTCTTGGTCGAGCGCCGCATCGCCGCAGGGGCGCGGCTCCCACTGCCCGCTAGTTGGGGCCGGTTGGTCATTGTGGGAGCGCCGCCCTCGGCGCGATGGGGCCCTTATTCGAGCGCCGCATCGCCGCGGGGGCACGGCTCCCACTCCCCACTAGTTGGGGCCGGTTCGTCATTGTGGGAGCGCCGCCCTCGGCGCGATGGGGCCCTTATTCGGGCGCCGCATCGCCGCGTGGCTCTCACTGCCTACAACTTAGTGGCACTCAAGCAGATTGCCGAATCCCGCCAACTTGTCGGTGATGCCTTGTGCGCGCAGCGCGTGCCAGTCGGTGGCGGTGTTGATGGCAATCACTGGCTTGACCAGGAAGAGCTCAGCGGCGAACGCCTCATTGAAACTCATAGACATACTAGGCGGTCCATGATATCTTCACCGGATTATGAAACCATCCCAGCAAATCACGCTTCGTCTGCCGCTGGACTTGGCCCAGCGATTGGCTGCGCACACCCCTTCACGCAAGCGCAACCAGTTCTTCGTTGACCTGGTACGAGGGGAGCTAGACCGCGAAAGTCGAGAACTGGAAGAAGCCGCTATGCGCTTGTCCGCGCTTGAAAAAGGCCACATCACAGAAGATGCGCAATGGCTAAACACCGACGACGATGCGGCTTGGGGCGAATTCGACGAAAAGCGCTTCCTGGCCGAATTGCGCGTCAAAGGTGAACGTGTCGTTAAAGCGGCGCGCCCGAAGCGGGCGGCCGCGTGAAAGCCATCTTGCGCGGGGACGTTCACTGGGTGCAGCTCGACCCAGCCCGCGGATCGGAGATGGCCAAGCGCCGACCCTGCGTCGTGCTCTCAGTCAAGGAGGTCAATGAGCATCGGCGCACCGTGGTGGTCTTGCCGCTGACAACCACGGATACGCCGGCCGTGTTTCCGCTTCTGATTGCTACGCCTTCAGTGAGCGCCAGCTCGAAAGTCCGAACCGAACACATTCGGGCCATCGACAAGTCCCGACTTTCCGGCTACATCTCCAGCATGGATGAAACAGACCTTGCAGAAATTGAGCGGGCGCTCTGCAAGGTGCTGGGGATCAAACTCAAGCAAGGTGCTCTGAAGTCTTGAGGCTCACGCTTAACAAAGCCCACAGCACCCCAAAGTACCCCCCAAAGGCCTGCTCAATGGCACTCAAGCAGATTGCCGAAGCCAGCCACCTTGTCGGTGATGCCTTGTGCGCGCAGCGCGTGCCAGTAGGTGGCGGTGTTGATGGCGATCACCGGCTTGCCCAGGAAGAGCTCGGCAGCGGCAGCCAGGCGGATCATCGACAGGTTGGTGCCGACCTGAACGATGGCGTCCACGTCGTCGCCGTCGAGCTTTCTGAGCGTTTGGCGGCACATCTCGTCGGTGGTGTGGGCGATCTGCACCGGGCTGGGCCGCTCCAGGCAGATGTCGCGCACCACGGTAAAGCCGCAGTCGCTGTAAAAGCGCCGCACTTCCTTGTTGGCCACTTCAAAGTACGGCGACATGAAGGCGATGCGCTTGGCCTTGTAGACGTTGAGCGCGGCCTCGGTGCCGAACGAGCCGCAGCTCACGCCCACTTGCGAGCGGTCCTCCATCATCTTGATGTACTGCTCGGCGCCCTTGCGGCCGTTCCAGAAGGTGGCGGCCGACATGCCCATGACCATGTAGTCCATCTCGCAGGTGCGCAGCACATCAATGGCGTCGAGCGTGGCTTTGTTGATGTTGTCGACCAGCTTGAGAAAGCTCTCGTTGTCGTTGACCGGATCGTTGGGGATGGCGATGCGGCTGTAGTGGTTGGTCACGCCCACCGGGCGCAGGTCGTCAAAGTCGGGCTGGACGATGGTGTTGGTCGATGGGCCCAAAACGCCAAACTTTTGCCGGTACCCCAGATGATCAGCCATGGTCAACTCCTTGTGTGTTGTGCGATGAACTCGTCGCGGGTCATCACGTCCGCATACTTTTGCTTCATGTCAAACAGATTGGCGTCGTGCGGCTCGATGGCACGGTCGCCCACGCAGTCGCTGATCACCACGGTGCGCAGGTTGTGCTGCATGCTGTCGACCACGCTGGCGCGCACGCAGCCGCTGGTGGTGCAGCCCACGATGACGGCGGTGTCTACCCCGCGCTGCAGCAGCCAGCCGGCCAGGCCGGTTTCAAAGAAGGCCGATGCCGATTGCTTGCGAATCACCCACTCACCGGGCAGCGGCGCCAGTTGCGGCACGATCTGTGAGCCGTCGGCGGTTTCGGTGAGCTTTTGCAGCGGCGGCACGCGCAGGGCAAAGATGTTGTGGTTGGAGCCGTCGCCCTCAAACACCACGCGGGTGTGCACGATGGGCAACTGCTGCGCCCGAAAGTGCGCGAGCAAGGGCACGGTGGCATTGGCCGCAGCCAAAATGTGCGGGCCGCCGAGCTGGTCAAAGTCGACAAAGCCATTGACGAAGTCCACCAGCACCAAGGCGCAGCGCCTGCCGATGCCCGAGGTGCCGCCCAAGCCTTGGTGCTTGTAGATGGCGTGTTTGTCCATGATCGCGCCTCCCTGCTCAGTTTTGCGAATGTTCGCTGTCAAATTGCGCCACCCAGTCGAATCCCATCAGTTCAGAGAACTTCTGGAACTCATACAGCGGCGTGCTGGCCCCCACGGTCGAGCCGTGTTCCTGAATGGTGCGGTACACCCCC
>JAXITB010000314.1:0-3853 GCA_034680305.1 Polaromonas sp.
GCGCGATCGGCATCAAGGCGCGAAGTAACAAGGCATTTTGCACCGCATCGGGCCGCTGCAGCGGGTCTAAGTTGGGCGACAAGCCCTGCAATTGGAGGGCCGAAAGCAGCCCCGCCCCGGTGACCAGCACCAAGATCAAAAACGCAATTCTGGCTGGCCAGGCTTTCAGGCTTTGGGGCGTTCGAACGGCAGCCAGCATCAGGCTAAGCAGAAGCAGCAATGCCCCCCCCAGCATCAAGGCGTCGATGATCCAAATCGCCCAGTCGGGCTGAAAAAAAGACAGGATCAAATTGCAAGTCGCGAGCGCCACCCAGGACCGCAGCCAGAAAAACCACCGTGCGCTCTGAAACACCTCGGCCGCCAGCAAGATGAAGAACGCGCCTGCGCTCAGAACGTTGGCCGACACCGAAGGCACATAGAGCCGACTCGACCACGCGGGGTTTAGGCCCAGGAGGTCAGGGCCATAGCCTAAGGTGAGCCAGAGTCTGAACAGGACAAAAGGAAAAAACACGCTCGCGGCCAGGGACAGCTGGTTGAACTGCGTGAAAACCTTCCACAGCATGATCACCCAGGCAGACACCAGCATGGTGCTGAGCATGGCCATGGTGATGTCCATGCGGTGGTTGTAGCGGGAGACTTCCTCCTGGGTGCCGGCAGTAGCCACTATGCCATTGGCATAGGCCGCACGGATCTGCAGAAAAACAGTTCCGTTCTGGGCCAAATCACCCATCGGGATGGCCTTGACTTCGGCCAAGTCACCCAGGTTTGTTGCTTTCCACCCACCAGTGGCCTGCGCATCCGGGGTGTGCAGGACGACCGATTCAAACACCGGCGGCAGCAGTCTCAGAAACAGAGGCAGTGAGCCAGAAGGGGCAGACTCACCATCTGCGCGGGCGAAGCTCAGCCTGAGCCAGACCGTCTTGCCCGCCATGGGCAGGCGCTGCAGTGGGCTGAAAGGTTTGTACGCCTCGGCAGGAATGTCCGCCAAGGTCATGGCCCGCGTTGGGTCCAGAAACACATGTTGCTCGACACGGGTGCTGGCGCTTGCCGAAGGGGCCGCTGCGGCCGACTGCATTTGTGCGGCTCCAAGGGCTGGCAGAGCCACGGTCCAGACCAGCGCGACCCAGCCCAACAGGCGCCGGGCCCCGTCACAAAGCAGTAACCATCTGCAGACCAACCGCCATGGTTCTTGCCAGGAACGAGCGGGTTCGTTGGACATGGGGCGGGATCTTACCCACGGCAGTCTGCAAACCTTGCATTTGTTTGCAAGGTTTTTGTGTGGCCGATTGTTAAAAACTGCGCATGATTGCTACAACTGTTTCAAAGTGCGCCCGAAGCTGGCACGTCCACCCCCTCGGCTTGCGCCTTCTTCCCACAGCGCTGGCGGCACTGATGACCGCTGCGCATGCCCAAACCCCGCCATCGGCCGGCTCGCTGCAGCAGCAGATCGAGCGCGACCAGCAGGGCGCGCAGCCGCGTCCGCAGGCTCAGCCCAGTGGCAAGGCCACGCCCGAGGCCCCGCCCGTGGGGCAAACCGTGACGGTGCGGGCCTTCAAGTTCAAGGGCAACACCTTGGTGCCCAGCGAAGAGCTGAGCGCGGCGCTGGCGGGCTTGGTGGGCCGGCCGCTGGACTTTGGGCGCCTGCAAAGCAGCGCGGCTGTGGTGAGCGACTACTACCGCAGCAAAGGCTGGGTGGTGCAGGCCTATTTGCCCGAGCAAGACATCGGCAAGGGTGAGGTGACCATTGCCATTGTGGAGGCGGTGTTTGGCCAGGCCCGCATTACGGGGCAGCCGGCCAAGCACTTGGACTCGCAAACGGTGCTCGACATCTTTGCGCACCAGCAGCAAAGCGGGCAGTTCCTGAGCATGAATGCGCTCGAGCGCGCGCTGCTGCTGGCCGACGACCTGCCCGGCGTGGCTGTCTCGGGCACCCTGACGGCGGGTCAGCAAAACGGGCAGACCGACCTGCTGGTGCAATTGGCCGACGAGCCGTGGCTCAGCGGCAATATCTCGCTGGATAACACCGGCTCCGTCTCCACCGGCAGCCTGCGCTCGCAAGCGGCCATCAGCCTGAGCAGCCCCAGCGGGCGAGGCGATGCGGCCAACCTGAGCCTGATGTCGGCGCAAGGCACCCGCTACGGCCGCTTGGGCTACAGCCTGCCTCTGGGCTCGGACGGCTGGCGCATCGGGCTCAATGCCTCGCGCCTGGACTATGAGCTGATCTCTGAGGCCTACAAGAGCTTGAATGCCAGCGGCAACTCGAGCACCACCGGGCTCGAACTGAGCTACCCCCTGCTGCGCAGCCGCGCGCTCAATGTGTCGGCCACCTTGTCTGCGGACAAGAAGAAGTACTTCAACGTCTCCGGTGGCGCCACCTCGTCGGCCTACCGCAATGTGCCGGTGTCGCTGGGTGTCAATGCCAGCAGCTTTGATGCGCTGGGCGGGGGTGGGGCCAACGCGCTGTCGGCGGTGTTCACCGAGGGCAAGCTCAACCTCAGTGGCTCGCCCACCGAAGCCAGTGACGCCAGCACCACCCGCACCGCCGGCACTTACACCAAGCTGCGCTACGCCCTGAGCCGCCAGCAGCAACTCAGTACTGACGTCTCGCTGTATGGCGCATTGAGCGGCCAGTGGGCCGGCAAGAACCTGGACTCGTCGGAGAAGTTCTACCTGGGCGGCAGCAGCGGGGTGCGGGCCTACCCGAGCAGCGAGGGCGGCGGCAGCACAGGCCAGATGCTCAATGTGGAGTTGCGCTGGCAACTGCCCCAGGGGATGAACCTGGTGGGCTTTTACGACCACGGCCGGGTGACGCAAAACGTGGAAAACGACTTTACGGGCGCGCCTTTAGTCAACCGCTTTGCGCTCAAGGGCGCGGGCTTGGCGATGGGCTGGCGCCACGGCTCGGGCGTGTCGCTGCAAGCGACCTACGCGCGGCGCATTGGGCGCAACCCCAACGCCATCACCACCGACGTCAACCGAGGCGCTGACCAAGACGGCACCTTGCACCGCGACCGATTCTGGCTCACCGCCTCTGTGGCCTTCTGATCATGAACAGCACTTACAAACTGGTTTTTAGCGCGGTCCTCAATGCCTGGGTGGCGGTGGCCGAACACGTCAGAGGGCGGGGCAAGCAGGGCACAGTGCGCCTGCTCAGCGCCGCAGCGGTGTTGGCGGGCGGTGCCGTTCTTGGCACCATGGGCACCGCCTGGGCCCAGGCCGGCCCGCCGGCGCTCAAGCAGTTGCCTACTGGCGCTCAGGTGGCTGCAGGCTCGGTGAACATCAGTCAAAGCCAAACGGCCACCGCTGCGAGCATGGCGATCAACCAAAGCTCGGCCAAAGCCATCGTCAACTGGCAGACCTTCAACGTGGGGGCCAACGCCAAGGTCAACATCACCCAGCCCAGCAGCACCAGCGTGCTGCTCAACCGGGTGCAAAGCAGCGACCCCAGCCAGATCTTTGGGCAGATCAAGGCCAACGGCCAGGTGTTCCTGACCAACCCGAACGGGGTGTACTTCGCGCCGGGCTCCAGCGTGGACGTGGGCAGCTTTACGGCCACCACGCATGGCATCAGTGATGCCGACTTCTTGAGCGGCAACTACCAATTCAGCCGCAACGGCGCTGCGGGCAGCATCGTCAACCAGGGCAGCCTCACGGCAGGGCTTGGCGGCTACATTGCGCTGCTGGCTCCCGAGGTGCGCAACCAGGGTGTGGTGGTGGCGCAGTTGGGCGGCACGGTGGCCCTGGCCGCCGGCGAGAGCTATCAGCTGCAACTGAGCAGCAACGGCCAGCTCACCAACGTGCTGGTCACGCCTGCCACGATTCAAACCCTGGTGGACAACGGCAACGCGGTGCA
>JAXITB010000315.1:0-3852 GCA_034680305.1 Polaromonas sp.
CAACCTCATCGGCATACTCGAGTTTGTAGGCCAGCCCCGAGCATCCGGTGGTTTTGACGCCCAAGCGAACACCCACGCCCTTACCGCGCTTGGCAATGTAGCGGGTCACGTGGCGAGCAGCGGAGTCGGTCAGGGTCACAGACATGGGGTGGGCCTCCAAGAAAAGCTCAGGCTGCTTCGGCTTGGCCGTGACGCTGCTTGTAGTCGCTGACAGCCGCCTTGATGGCGTCCTCGGCCAGGATCGAGCAGTGAATCTTGACCGGCGGCAGAGCCAGTTCCTGGGCGATGGCACTGTTCTTGATGCTGGCCGCTTCGTCGAGCGTCTTGCCCTTGACCCACTCGGTCACGAGCGAGCTCGAGGCGATGGCCGAGCCGCAGCCATAGGTTTTGAAGCGCGCGTCTTCAATCACTCCGGTCTGCGGGTTGACCTTGATCTGAAGCTTCATGACGTCGCCGCAGGCCGGCGCACCCACCATGCCCGTACCCACCGAATCGTCGCCCTTGTCGAAGGAGCCGACGTTGCGGGGATTTTCGTAATGATCGACTACTTTGTCGCTGTAAGCCATTTTGAAACTCCTCTACTGACGGCCGCATCAAACGGCCGAAAAAACAGACTCAATGCGCCGCCCATTGAATCGAATTGAGGTCGATGCCATCTTTGTGCATCTCCCACAAGGGCGAAAGTTCACGCAGGCGCATCACGTTCTCACGAATGGTCTGCACGGCGTAATCAATTTCCTCGGTCGTCGTCCAACGGCCGATGGTCATGCGCAAGCTGCTGTGCGCGAGTTCGTCACTGCGCCCTAGCGCACGCAACACATAACTGGGCTCCAAGCTGGCCGAGGTGCAGGCCGAACCGCTGGAGACGGCCACACCTTTGATCCCAATGATCAGCGACTCGCCTTCCACAAAATTGAAGCTCATGTTCAGGTTGTGGGGCACACGCTTTTCCGGGTGACCGTTGAGAAAGACCTCTTCCATGTCGGCCAGGCCCTTGAGCAGGCGCTGCTGAAGTTGGCGGATGCGCTCGTTTTCAGCATGCATTTCGGCCTTGGCGATGCGATAGGCCTCGCCCATGCCCACAATTTGATGGGTGGGCAAAGTGCCGGAGCGCATGCCGCGCTCGTGGCCACCGCCATGAATCTGCGCCTCAATGCGAACGCGGGGCTTGCGCCGCACAAACAGCGCGCCGATGCCTTTGGGACCGTAGGTCTTGTGGGAGGTCAGACTCATCAGGTCGATCGGCAGGGCATTCAGATCGATGTCGACTCGGCCGGTGGCCTGCGCGGCATCGACATGGAAGATCACCCCTTTTTCTCGGCAGATCGCGCCGATGGCGGCCACATCCTGGATGACGCCGATCTCGTTGTTGACCATCATCACGCTGGCCAAAATGGTGTCAGGCCGAATGGCCGCCTTGAACACGTCCAAATCGAGCAGACCGTCAGCCTGCACGTCGAGGTAGCTCACTTCAAACCCTTGGCGCTCCAACTCACGGCAGGTGTCCAGCACGGCCTTGTGCTCGGTCTTGACCGTGATGATGTGACGGCCTTTGCCTTTGTAGAACTGCGCAGCGCCTTTGATGGCCAGGTTGTTGGACTCGGTGGCCCCACTGGTCCAGACAATTTCCCGGGGGTCTGCGCCAATGAGTTCAGCCACTTGCTCACGCGCCTTTTCCACAGCCGCCTCAGCCTCCCAGCCCCAGGCGTGACTGCGGGACGCCGGGTTGCCGAAATGCTCACGCAGCCAAGGGATCATGGCGTCCACGACGCGGGGATCACAAGGATTGGTGGCGCTGTAGTCCAGGTAGATGGGAAAGTGAGGGGTTTGCATGGCACATCTTCAAAGATTGGGGAAGCGCAGCCTCAAAAAGAGGCTGCGCTCACTGCCTGACAGCGGGTCAGGCAGGCTGGGGCCGATCAGGTCTTGGAAAAGGCTGCACCCAAGGCAAACACAGAGTTGGGCGCATTGATCCGCACCGGCTTGACTGCAGGCGCGGCGAAAACTGCCTTCTTCACAGGGGGGGTGTTCTCAATGACCACGCCCTTGGCCAGTTGATCGTCCACCAGCTTTTGCAGGGTGACCGAATCCAGGAATTCAACCATGCGGCTGTTCAGTGAGGCCCACAGCTCGTGGGTCATGCAACGACCGCCTTCACCGTTGCAGTTTTCCTTACCGCCGCAATTGGTGGCATCGAGCGGCTCGTCGACCGACACGATGATGTCGGCCACCGTGATGTCACTGGCCTTGCGGCCCAGGGTGTAGCCGCCGCCGGGTCCACGGGTGGATTCAACCAGTTCATGGCGGCGCAACTTGCCGAACAGTTGCTCCAGGTAAGACAGAGAAATTTGCTGCCGTTGGCTGATGGCAGCGAGGGTGACCGGGCCGTTGTTCTGGCGCAGGGCCAGATCAATCATTGCCGTGACCGCGAAGCGGCCTTTGGTTGTGAGGCGCATTTTCAAGCTCCTTCAAGAATGGCTTGACTACCGTTTAAGCTACCAGCCACCAAGGCGGCTGGCACGATTCCCACCCTCCCCGCATCGGTATGTGTCCGACATCTGCGGTCTGCCCTGTCTCTTCTCTATGGTCTTTGTTGAGCGATTTCGTCGAGTATACCAGAAAAATCCCACTAATTTAATGGGACACAGATACCGATCAGTCGCGAACTGAACTTTAACGTTTTTCTCGGGATTGACGCAAGGCGGTGCCGAAAAAAAGTTACGCCGCGGCCGGTGGGCGGTCGGAACCGGCCCCGCCAAGCACCTGCTGCTTGAGTCGGGCCAGTTGGTCGCGAACCCGGGCGGCTTTCTCGAATTCAAGGTTCTTGGCGTGATCAAGCATGGCCTTTTCCAGGCGCTTGACTTCCCGCGCCAGGTCTTTCTCGCTCATGTCCTCAAAGGCCAAGGCCTGGGCGTCGAGCTTGCCTTCGTCCTGCCCCGACTTCTCGCTGTAGACGCCATCAATCAGGTCTCGCACACGCTTGACCACCCCTCGGGGCGTGATGCCATGGGTCTGATTGAAATCGACCTGCCGGCGCCGGCGACGCTCGGTCTCGTCCATGGCCTTGCGCATGGAGTCGGTGATGCGGTCGGCGTACAAAATGGCACGTCCATTGAGATTTCGAGCGGCCCGGCCGATGGTCTGGATCAGGCTGCGCTCGGCCCGCAGGAAGCCCTCTTTGTCGGCATCCAGAATGGCCACCAAGGACACCTCCGGGATGTCCAGCCCTTCGCGCAGCAAGTTGATCCCCACCAACACGTCAAAGGCGCCCAGTCGCAGATCCCGCAAGATTTCGACCCGCTCGACCGTGTCCACATCGCTGTGCAGGTAGCGCACCTTGACCCCGTTGTCTGACAAATAGTCGGTCAGCTGCTCGGCCATGCGTTTGGTCAGGGTGGTGATGAGCACCCGCTCGTTTTTCTCGACGCGAATGCGAATCTCGCCCAGCACATCGTCGACCTGATGGGTGGCGGGCCTGACCTCCACCTCGGGGTCGACCAGGCCGGTGGGCCTGACCACCTGCTCGACCACCTTGCTGGCGCGCTGCTGCTCGTAGGCTGCGGGCGTGGCCGATACAAAGATGGCCTGGCGCATCTTGGTCTCAAATTCCTCAAAACGCAGCGGCCGGTTGTCCAGGGCGCTGGGCAGGCGAAAGCCATACTCCACCAAGGTGAGCTTGCGAGAGCGGTCGCCGTTGTACATGGCATTGAGCTGCCCGATCATGACGTGGCTCTCGTCGAGCAGCATCAGGGCGTCGGCCGGCATGTAGTCGCACAGGGTGGCGGGGGGCGAGCCGGGCGGCGCGCCGCTCAAATGCCGGGTGTAGTTCTCAATGCCTTTGCAGTGCCCCAC
>JAXITB010000316.1:0-3837 GCA_034680305.1 Polaromonas sp.
GGCGGCCATTGCTGAGATCATGAACGCCTCGGAGGCGCTGGCGCGGAAGAACACGTTGTCGATTCCAGACGGCGTGTACGAGGCCGAGTCCTTCATGGACGACGACGGCCTGGAGGTGGGCAAGCGCATTCCGATTCGCGTCAAGGTCACCGTCAAGGGCGACGAGATGGAGGTCGACCTCTCCGATGTGAGTCGGCAGGTTCGGGGCTTTTACAACTCGGGCTTTACCACCGGCATCGCCTGCGCGCAGGTGGCCTACAAGTGCCTGACCACGCCCACCGATTACCCGGTCAACGACGGCAGCTTTCGCCCGCTCAAGGTCATCATGCCCATGGGCACGGTGATCAGCGCCGAGCGGCCTTACCCGATGCGGGTGTGGATGACCTTCCCCATGACGGTGATTGACACCATCTTCAAGGCCTTGGCGCCGGCCATTCCCGACCGTGCCATCGCCGGTCACCATGCCGATCTGGTGTTCCCCAACATTCATGGCATCTCGCCCGAAGACGGGCGCTTGTTCATCGTGGGCATTGGCCCGCTCGGCGGTGGCTGGGGCGCCAAGAGCCGCGAGGACGGCGTGTCGGTGACGGTGTGCATCAATGACGGCGACACCCACAACAGCCCCACCGAGCAGCTCGAGGCCAAATACCCGGTGCTGGTCGAGAGCTACCGCATTCGCCAGGACAGCGGCGGGCCGGGCGAATTTCGCGGCGGCCTGGGCGCCGAGATGGTGGTGCAGGCGCTCTCGCCGTTTTCAGTGACCACCCGCATCGACCGCATGCATTGCAAGCCTTGGGGGCTCAATGAAGGCGGCGAGGCGGCGGGCAACGGCATCGGCATTCGGCATCAGGGCGTTTGGAAGGACGACCTCCCCAATGCCAAGGTCTTCAATGTGCGGCTCGAGCGCGGTGATGCCTACAAAATGCTTTCGGGCGGCGGGGGCGGCTTTGGACACCCTTTCAAACGCGATGCGGCCAAGGTGGCCGAAGACGTGCGCGAAGGCTATGTCAGCCGCGAAGCCGCCGAGCAGCACTACGGCGTGGTGCTCGACGCGCAGGGCCAGGTGATGGCTGCCGAGACGGCCCAGCGCCGCGCGCAGGTTTGAGGCGCTGATGCAAGCCGACGGCCTTTGCCTCGAAGCGGCCCGCTTGGCCGCCCTGTGGCATCGCCTGTCGACCCAGCACATCGCGCTGGGCTGCACCTGCACCATGAGCGGCATCAGCGTGACGCTGGAAGACTTTGAGCGTGACATCGCCGATTACCTCTGGGCCGAAAGCGAGCGTTTGGGCCAGGCCGAGGTGGTCGCCTTCCTGCTCGTGCCAGGCCCGGTGGCTGAGCAAAGCCAGGCCGTCCGAGGCATACTGGTTCGGCTCGAGCAAGGGCAGGCCAGCGAAGCGGTGGGCCAGTGGCTGCTCACCCGACTGGGCCGCACGCTCGATTCGTACGCCCGCTTGCACAGCCCGGCACCGCAAGCGCCCCTGATGGGCGGCTCGTCGGCCTGGCGCCAAGGCTATCGCAACTGATTTTTCACTCGACCTTTTAAGGAGACTGCTCATGCATCGAATGTCCCGCCGCCTGCTTGCACTGTGCTGTTTGAGTCTGGCCACCACGGCCTGGGCTCAGGGCAAGTTCCCCGACGGCCCCATCAAAATGGTGGTGCCCTTTGCCGCCGGAGGCGGGGTCGACAGCGCGGCCCGACTGCTTGCCAAGCAGCTGGGCGCCAACTTGAATGTCTCTGTGGTGGTTGAAAACCGTCCCGGCGCCAATGGCTCCGTGGGGGGCAAATTCGTCCAGACCTCTGCCGCCGACGGGAGTACGCTGCTGTTTTCGGCCTCCACCCATGCCCTGGTGCGGCAGGTGATGGCTCAGCCGCCTTATGACCCGGTCAACGACTTCGCCATGGTTGCCCGCGTGGGGCAGGCGCCCCTGATGATGGTGATCTCGCCCAGCCTGCCGCAGACCAAATTGCCCGAGGTCATTGCCGCGGCCCGGCAAAGCCCGGACAAATGGACCGCCGCCTTGCCCGCGTTGGGTGCGGCCAGTCATCTGGGCACGCTGATGTTCGCCAAGGAGGGCGGGCTGAGTCAGTTGGCCACCGCTGTCTACAAGGGCACCGCGCCCGCCCTGACCGATGTGGCCGGCGGCCATGTGCAGATCCAGATCGACGCCATCATTGCCTTGCAGGCCATGGCCAAGTCGGGCAAGGTCAAGCCCATCATGGTGACTTCGCCCAAGCGCAGCCCGGTCATGCCGGGCGTGCCCACGGCGGTTGAAAGCGGCTATCCGAAATTCGTGGCCGAGTCCTGGTACGGCGTGTGGGCTCCCAAGGCCACGCCGGCCGACCGCGTTCAGTTCCTCAATCGGGCCATCAACGAAGCGGTCCAGCAGTTGACCAAGTCTGGCGCCTTCGAGGCCATGGGGGTCGATCCGGTGACCGAAGGCGTGGAAGAGTTCCGCAAGTACATGCTGGCCTACATCGCCGAGAGCGCGGAACTGCTCAAGGGCGCTGGCTTCAAGCCAGAGTGAGGGGCGAGTCGGGCTGAATCGAGCGGCCTGGTGCGGGCTTCAGGCCATGGACATCTGGATGGCCTGAAGTGCGGGAAAGTCCTGAGTCCTTGTGCCGACGGCTACAGGGCTTGTCCCACCCGCCTGGCTGACAATGGCCCGGCCCAAATCACCCACAGGAGACGTTCTGTCATGAATTTCCCAGTTGCGCCCCACCCCGACCGCCGGCAAGTTCTGGCGGCCCTGGCCGCCGTGGGTCTGAGCGCTTCGGCCAGCGCCCAGACCGGCGCCTTTCCCCAAAAGCCGGTCCGTATCGTTGTGCCTTACCCCACCGGTGGGTCCAACGACGTGATTGCCCGGCTGCTGGCCCAGCAGTTGCAGGAGCAGTGGGGTCAGGCGGTGGTGGTGGAAAACCGGCCCGGTGCGGCCGGCAACATCGGCGCGGCCGAGGTGGCCAAGGCCGCCGGCGACGGCCACACCTTGCTGCTGACCAACATCAACATCACCTCGATGAATCCGGCACTCATAGCCAATATGCCCTTCGATCCGCAGAAGGACTTTGCGCCGATTTCCCTGCTGGGCACCACCTCCTTGGCGCTGGTGGTGCATCCGAGCGTGCCGGCCAATACGGTGATCGATCTCATCAATCTGGCGCAAAAGGAGCCGGGCAAGCTCAACTACGCCTCCAGCGGCAATGGCAGCCCGCAGCACATGTCGGCCGAAATGTTCAAGGCCATGACCCGCACCCAGATCACCCATGTGCCCTATCGGGGCGCGGCACCGGCGGTCAATGACCTGCTGGCCGGACAGGTGCAGGTGACGGTGGGTGTGGTCAATCAGCTCATCCCGCACATTCGCTCTGGCCGGGTGCGTGCGCTGGGCGTCACCAGCCGCAAGCGCATCGCGCAACTGCCCGAGGTGCCGACGCTCGATGAATCGGGGGTGCGCGGCTATGAAAGCGAGATCTGGCTCGGTCTGGCCGCCCCGGCGGCCACCCCGCCGGCCTTGATTGATCAGCTCAATCAGGCGGTGCGCAAGGCCTTGTCCAGCCCCGAGGTGGCCACGCGCCTGCAAGGGCAGGGCATTGATGTGCTGCTGAGCACGCCCGCGCAGATGCGCCAGCGTTCCCTCGATGACCTCAAGCGTTGGGGCGACATCATCCGCAGCGCCAGCATCCGGCTCGATTAAGCCCATGAACCCATCTGCCCCTGAAGGCGCCGGCGCGCGCCGCGATGTGCCTGTGCCCTCCCAGCCCAACCCCACCGTGTGGGGCAGCGATGTGGTGGCCGATCTGATGCGCGCGCTGGACATTCCTTATGTCTTGCTCAACCC
>JAXITB010000317.1:0-3833 GCA_034680305.1 Polaromonas sp.
CACGATCAGCTGCGGCACCACCGAGCCATCGCTCTTGCGCACCTGCATCCAAAAAGGCAAGTCGTCGCCGTAGTAGTCGCTGTCGTATTCGAAACCGCCAAAGTCGGCCACCAGGCGGCGTGTGTTGGGGCTGTCGCGGCCGGTGTACCAGCCCAGGGGGCGCTCGCCGGTCAGCTCTTCAATGATGGCCATCGCTTGGGCCATGTGCGCGCGCTCGGTGGCTTCGTCAATGTGTTGATAGTGAATCCATTTCAGGCCGTGGCAGGCCATGTCGTGGCCCAGCGACTTGAAGGCCGCGGTCAGTTCAGGGTGGCGCTTGAGCGCGGTGGCCACGCCGAAGACGGTCAGCGGCAACTGACGTTTTTCAAACTCGCGCAGGATGCGCCAGACGCCGGCGCGCGAGCCGTATTCGTAGATGCCTTCCATGCTGATGTGGCGGGCTTCAAAAGCGGCCTGGTTGAACATTTCCGACAGGAACTGCTCGCTGGCCTGGTCGCCATGCAGCACGCTGTTTTCGCCGCCCTCTTCGTAGTTGAGGACGAACTGCACGGCAATGCGCGCTCCGCCCGGCCATTGGGCGTGAGGGACCTGGCGGCCGTAGCCAATCAGGTCGCGGGGGTAGGGGGCGGTGGAATCGTAGGTGCTCATGGGGAGGTCAGGACAGGGCCACGGTGACGTCGTGAGAGGGGATCTTGCGGTCAAAAGTCAGGCTGGCTTCGACATGCTCGAGGTGTTCATGCATCAGTTGCACCGCCAGGTCGGTGTCGCCCCGGGCCATGGCGTCGACCAGGCCCTCATGCTCATCGCTCGAATGCTGGGCCTGGCTGCGTGATTGGTACATCAGGGTGATGAGGGCGCAGCGCGAAATCAGCTCGCCCAGGATCTGCGCCAGCACGGTGTTGTTCATCAGTTGCGCCATGCACACATGGAAGTCGCCCAGCAGTTCGGTGCGGCCAGGCACGTCTTCGCTGTCCACCGCCAGCCTTTCTTGCGCGATGTGCTGGCGCAGGGCGGCGATCTGTTCGGGCGTGATGTCCTTCATGAAGGCGCGGGTCATTTCGGCCTCAAGCATGCGGCGTACCGCGAATACCTGCCGGGCCTCGTCGACCGATGGCGCCGCCACAAAGGCCCCGCGCGCCGGCTCCATGCGAATCAGCTTGTTTTGCGCCAACTGAAACAGGGCCTGACGCACCAGGGTGCGCGAGACGCCAAAATGGTCGGCCAGCTTTTGTTCGACCAGTTTGGCGCCCGGCAGCAGGCGATGCTCGACGATGGCCCGGGTCAGGGTTTCGACGATGGTGTGGGTGGTGGACTGTTCCATAGCGGCTTTGGCGGGCGCATCATAGCTGCTGCTGAAAAAACTGTATACACTTTCGTGAACCGCGATTAGCAACCAAAGCTTTTGAAAGACCGCCATGGGTTTGAGCACACACGTACTGGACACGATGCACGGATGCCCTGCCGCCGGCATGCAGGTCGCCCTCTACACCACCGACGGCGAGCGCGCCACGCTGGTCAAGCGCTTGAGCCTCAACAGCGACGGCCGCAATCCGGACGGCCCGCTTTATGACAACGCGAGCCTGAAGGTGGGGACCTATCGGCTGGTGTTCGATGTGGCCGGGTATTTCAAGGCCCGGGGCGTGCAGCTGCCCGAGCCCAACTTTCTCAACCAGGTCAGCCTGGACTTCGGCGTGGCCGATGCGGCCGCGCACTATCACGTGCCGCTGCTGGTCAGCCCCTGGAGCTATTCGACCTATCGCGGCAGCTGAGGGCGGCCTGCCAGGCTGATCACTCCACCGCGTCGGCCGGCTGGCGCAGCAGCATGGCCAGTGCGGTAGCGATGGTTTTGCGCAGATCGCGGCGGTCGCAGATGAAATCGACCGCGCCTTTTTCTTGCAGGAACTCGGCCCGCTGAAAGCCCTCGGGCAGCTTGACCCGCACGGTCGACTCGATCACCCGTGGGCCAGCAAAGCCAATGAGGGCTTTGGGCTCGGCCACCACGATGTCGCCCATGAAGGCAAAGCCGGCGCTCACGCCGCCCATCGTGGGGTCGGTGAGCACGCTCACATAGGGCAGGCCTTTTTTGGCCAGGCGGGTCAGGGCCGCATTGGTTTTGGCCATCTGCATCAGCGACAGCAGACCCTCCTGCATGCGCGCACCGCCCGTTGCGGTAAAGCAGATGAAGGGCACTTTCTGTTCGATGGCTGTGTGCACGCCCCGCACGAAGCGCTCCCCGACCACCGAGCCCATGGAGCCGCCCATGAAGTCGAATTCAAAGCAAGCGGCCACCACGCCGATGCTGTGCACCGCCCCGCCCATGACGATGAGCGCATCGGTCTCGCCGGTGTTCTCGAGCGCTTCTTTCAGGCGCTCCGGGTATTTGCGGCTGTCCTTGAATTTGAGGGCGTCGACCGGCAGCACCTCCTGGCCGATTTCATAGCGGCCTTCACCGTCTAAAAAGGCGTCGAGCCGTGCACGGGCGCCGATGCGATGGTGGTGACTGCACTGTGGGCAGACGTTCTGGTTCTTTTCCAGATCGGTCTTGTAAAGCACCGCTTCGCAACTGGGGCATTTGATCCACAGGCCTTCGGGCACACTGCGGCGCTCGTTGGGGTCGGTGGGGGAGATCTTGGGGGGCAGCAGTTTGTCGAGCCAAGACATGGGGCGTTTCCTTGCTGTGGAGACGGACCGCTCAGAGGGGCGATCCGTCGGACCCGAGGCGCCAGAGCGCTGGTGCGGGCCGGGTCGTCATTATGACGCCCTGAGCGGTCGCCTCAGCAGTTGACCCAGGGACCGACTCACGGGGCTTGGCCGTCGAGGGCAGAACGGATGCCGGCCAAAAACTGCTGCACGGCCGCCGTGCCCTGCTCGCGCGGCTGGCCTTCGAGCATCTGGATGATGCGGCTTCCAATGACCACCGCATCGGCACTGCGGCCGATGGCCTGGGCTGTCTGGGCGTCGCGGATGCCAAAGCCCACCCCCACCGGGATGTGCACATGCTGGCGAATTCGGGGCAGCATTTTTTCGACTTCGTCCACATTGAGCGTGCCGGCCCCAGTGACGCCCTTGAGCGAGACGTAGTAGACATAGCCACTGGCCACCTGGGCCACCTGCGCCATGCGCTCTTCGGTCGAGGTGGGCGCCAGCAGGAAGATCAGGTCCATTTGCCGCTCGCGCAGCTTCGCGGCAAAGTCCACGCACTCTTCCGGCGGGTAGTCCACGATCAGCATGCCGTCGACACCGGCGGCCGCTGCGTCGTTGACAAAGGCGTCCACGCCTCGCTTGTGGTCGTAGGCCTCCACGGGGTTGGCATAGCCCATCAGCACCACTGGGGTGTGGGCATCGCGTTCGCGAAACACCCGCACCATGTGTAGCACTTGGGCCAGCCCCACGCCGAGGGCCAGCGCCTGTTCGCCAGCCCGCTGAATGACTGGGCCATCGGCCGAGGGGTCGGAAAACGGGACGCCCAACTCGATGACGTCGGCCCCGCCAGCGACCATCGCGTGCATCAGATCGGGGGTAATGTCGGCCTGCGGGAAGCCGGCCGTCACATAAGGAATGAGCGCCTTGCGCCCTTGCTGCTTGAGCGCGGTCAGCACGCCATCGATGCGGCTCATGGCTTGAACTCCACGGTTTGCACGCCACCCTTGACGCCTTGTCCCTGGCAGGACGGGCGACAGTAGAAGTCGGCTTGCGAAAGGTCGGCCACGGTGCCGATGTCCTTGTCGCCGCGCCCCGACAGATTGACCAGCAAAGTCTGGTCAGGTCGCATGGTCTTGGCCATTTTCACCGCGTGCGCAATCGCATGGCTCGATTCAAGCGCTGGGATGATG
>JAXITB010000318.1:0-3810 GCA_034680305.1 Polaromonas sp.
GACCAGCTCTCAGGCTGGAAATTCGGTGGTCTATGCGGATTTGAGTCCACCCCGCTTGGTTAGTCAAAATCTGCAGAAGTGGTTAGTTTGTCGTCGGCGGCCACAGCACGCCTCAGGCCTCAGCCCTGGCCTACCAAACCGCTGGTCATCGTGATCAGACCATGCCGCGGCGACGATACGGCAACTTGGGCCACGTGTCGCCACAGGAGGCGCAGCAACAGAGGGGCAGCCCTTGAGTGCCTCAGCGGCTCAGCTCAATCCGACATGGTCGCGTGCAGCTCAGTGATCTGAAGGGCAGGGCAGATCGAGAGTCGCAAACTTTACAAACACTGGCTGGTTTGGACGAAGACTCCGTCTAAATGGGGTCGTCCTGGCGCCAAGGCGACCTTTGCACACCGTTCCTAAAACTCGATGCTGTTCTGAATGGCGGCAATACCGGCCTTGGCACAGCTGTCGTCCGCTTCTCCCCCTGGGGCTCCCGACACACCGATCGCGCCAAGGCTGCTGCCGCCAGCTTCGATCATCAGGCCGCCCCCTGCGCCCAGAAATCGTGGCAGATTCCTCAGGCCACTCATGGGCATCCCCGGCTGAGTTTCGCGCGCCAGGTCGCTCGTTGAAGTTCTGAAACTTGCTGCTGTCCACGCCTTGTTCACCGCCACCTCAGTCGTGTGAGCGCCAGCGAAACGGTCACGCAAAAGGACCTGCGTGACGCCGGAGCGATCGACCACCGCAACGGCCACTTGATAGCCCTGTTTGCGACAGCTTTGCATCGCGGCATTGGCGGCAGCCAGGGCGGTCTCGGGGGTCAGCGAGCGGATCGAAAAAGTGCCTTCCTGCGCAAAGCAGGCGCCATAGGCCAGAACTGCTCCCAGACAAAACCATTGCTTGAGTTTCTTCATGGAGGTATCGTAGTTGTTTCGGCCCGTGCGGCGCCCTAGGAGGAGATCCCCAAGAAGTGCAGGGCTCTGCCCTGGGGACCTGTGGTCAGGTCGTCAGTTGGCCGGTAGAGATTTATCGAGTTAGGACCCCCTATGACGCAAGAAATCAATTCCACCGAAATCGATCCCCGCATCTATGGTCTCTACGACGAATACTGTCACGGCGCCATGGATCGGCGAGAGTTTTTGGCCAAGGCCGCAGCGACCGTGGTCGGTGGCATGGCCATGGCTCAGGCCTTGTTTCCGAGGTACGCCAATGCGCAGACCATTTCCTTCACCGACCTTCGCATCAAAGCCAGCTACGTCAACTATGCCTCGCCCGGCGGCAGCTCTGGTCAGATGCGCGGCTATTTGGTGCAACCGGTTTCATCGTCTTCCACCAAATTTCCATCGGTTCTGGTCATCCATGAAAACCGGGGCTTGAATCCCTACATCGAAGATGTGGCCCGGCGGCTGGCCGCAGCGGGTTTTCTGGCCCTGGCCCCAGACGGTCTTTCGCCGGTTGGCGGCTATCCTGGCAACGATGACGACGGCAGAAAGCTGCAGGCCAGCCTCACACGGTCCAAGCTAAAAACGGACATGCTCAACAGCGCCCTGCTTGTAAAAAATCATGCGCTGTCCTCTGGAAAACTGGGCATGACTGGTTTTTGCTGGGGCGGCGGCATCACCAACGAGTTGGCCTGCGATTTGGGTCAGGCCCTGCATGCCGGCGCACCTTATTACGGGGAAGCGCCAGATCAAGAAAAGGTGGGCAATATCCGCGCTGAACTGGTTCTGCACTTTGCGGAAAACGATCCGCGCATCAATAAGACTTGGCCCGAGTATGAAAGCAGACTCAAGACTTCTGGCGTCAAGGCCCAACCGTACACCTACCCGGGTACGGAGCACGGCTTTCACAATGACTCCACGCCCAGATTCAACAAGGCGGCTGCTGATTTGTCCTGGGCTCGGACTCTGGAGCTGTTCCAGCGGGTCTTGAAAAGCTAGTCACGGGCTCAATTGGCTTGAGTCCTTGGGGCAAAAGCGACGGGTGGGTTCCCAATGCGAAGGTACGCCCTGTGCCCTGGTGCCGCTCAGAGAAGCGGCTCCACAAATCTGAACAGGTCAGATAAAGCAGACTCCGAGCAAACTGTTGGGTCCAGCAGTACCCGCCAAACGGAGTGTTGCGATGAACAAGAAGGCATCAGGGTGGCGCGGCCGTCGTTCCCAGAGTCCTGCCTTCACGGCCAAGGCCTCACTGGCGGTTGCCTGAGACAGGCCTGTTTTCAGCTTGGTCGGCGCTGCAGCCACTCTTGGCGAACGGCCTCGTAGCTGGCTGCCACCTGCAGCAAGGCCACATCGCCCTGCGGCTTGCCAATGAGCTGGATGCCCATGGGCCAGGGCTTGTGTGGGTGAAAGCCTGCCGGCAGGCTGATGGCGGGCAGACCCGCCAGCGTTGCGTACAGGGTGCATTCCATCCAGCGGTGGTAAGTGTCCATGGTCCGCTCGCCGATCTGCTGCGGCCAGCGCTGTTCTTTGGAGAAGGGCCAAACCTGTGCCACTGGCAGCGCCAGCACATCCACCTTCTCGAACACCGTGAGCAGGTGGTGGTAGAAGCTGCTGCGTCGCTGGCTGGCTTTGTTGAAATCGAGGCAAGACAGCGCCATTGAATGCTCGTGTTCCCACAGCGCTTCCGGCTTGAGCTGTTCGCGGGCACCGGGCAGTTGCAGCAGAGCCGCCACCTTGGGCCCCACCAAGGCGCGCCGCCACACCAGCCAGGTGTCCCACAGGGTTTGGGTGTCGTAGCCCAGTGCCATCGGTTCGACGATCGCGCCCGCGTTTTGCATGGTGCGCAGCGCATCCTCACAGACATTCAGGATGCCATCGTCCATGGCCAGATGGCCGCCCAGATCACCAAGCCAGCCCACCCGCAAACCCTGCAGTGCATCGGGCGTGTATTGCAAGCCGGAGACGTCCACCCTTGCCTGGATGGACAGAGGCTGGCGGGGGTCATGTCCTGACTGGGTCGCCAGCAGTCGGGCCAGGTCGCGCACGCTGCGGGCCATCGGCCCCTCGGTGCCCAGTTGGTCCACCCAGACATCGGCACCCGGTCCGAAGGGCACCCGGCCCTGCGAGGGGCGCATGCCGAAGATGTGGTTCCAGCCGGCCGGGTTGCGCAGACTGCCCATGAAGTCCGAACCATCGGCCACCGGCAGCAGTCGCTGGGCGAGTGCCACTGCCGCACCGCCACTAGATCCTCCAGCGCTCACCGCCCTGTCCCAGGCGTTGGGCGTGGTGCCGAACAGGGTGTTAAAGGTGTGGGAGCCCAGGCCGAGTTCGGGCATGTTGGACTTGCCGATCACGATGCAGCCGGCGGCCTTCATGCGCTCGGTCATGATGCTGTCGCTGCGAGGCATGTGCTGGGCCAACAATGTGCTGCCCAAGGTACTGGGAAATCCCAATGCGTGGGCGGTGTCCTTGATCGCCTGCGGGATGCCGTGCAGCCAACCACGCGATTGATCACGTGCCAGTTCCTCATCGCATTGACCCGCTTGGGCCATCAGTACCTCGGCAGGGGCTAGGTTGACAATGGCGTTGTAGACCGGGTTAAGACTCCCAATGCGCTGCAGGTACGCCCGCATCACCTCGGTGCAGGAGACTTGACGGGCATGGATTTTTTCAGACAGTTCGCTGGCGGTCCAATCGGTGATGGTTGTGCTCATCTGCAGTTCAGGATAAGTCTGGGGGCGGGGTGAAGCCGCACCATGCGGTTTCCAGCCATTGGGCCATTTGAAGGCACAAAGGGTCGGCGAAGCTGTCACCAATGATCTGTGCTCCCACGGGCAGGCCATCCGGGCTTTGTCCGATGGGAATGGCGGTGGCGGGCAGGCCC
>JAXITB010000319.1:0-3803 GCA_034680305.1 Polaromonas sp.
CGTCATCGCCTGAATAAACAGCGAAATCAGCCGGCTTTTCCTTGATCAACCACTGAGCGCGTTCGATGTTGCCGGTCGCTTCCTTGATGCCCACGATGCCCGGAATCTGAGCCAGTCGCATGACGGTGGCGTGGGCCATGTCGGCCACGGTGCGGCCGGGCACGTTGTAGAGCACCATGGGCAGCGCCACCGCCTCTGCAATGGCCTTGAAGTGCTGGTACTGGCCTTCCTGCGTGGGCTTGTTGTAGTAGGGCACCACCTGCAGTTGGCAATGCGCGCCAACCTTCTGGGCAAAGCGCGCCAGCTCGATGGCTTCGGCGGTGGAGTTGGCGCCGCAGCCGGCCATGATCGGCACCTGGCGCGGATGCTTGGCCGCTTGCTCCACCGAGACGCGGATGATTTCGCAATGTTCGTCGACCGTCACCGTCGGTGACTCTCCGGTGGTGCCCACCACGCCAATGCAGTCGGTGCCTTGCTCGCTGTGCCAGTCGACCAGTTTGCGCAAGGTGGCGTAATCGACGCTGCCGTCTTCATGAAAGGGGGTGGCCAGTGCAACGATACTGCCGGTGATCATGGACATGGGAAAGGACTGCCTCAGGAGGGGTGCCGGGCGCCGGGCCGGCGGTCACACAAGATCCTTGGATTCTACCCAGCCTGGACCGCCTGATGGCTCCCCGAAGTCTGGCCGCAAGAGGCGCGGCTGCCCGTGTCAAGCCAGCCGATGGGCGTGCGGGCCGGCTTCGGTGCCCTCCCGCACGGCCGCAATGCGCTGAACAAAACGCGCCGGGCCACCGGGTGAAGCCGCATCGAAACCATCTTCATAGGCCACCACCCGCAGGTCCTGGCAGACCTGCAGCAGTTCGCCCGGGCGCAACAGGAAGTCGGGCCGCGAAGGCCGGCCAATGCTCCCTTGCCCCTCGGCAAAGGTCTCGTAAATCAGCACCCCGCCGGTATCGACGCTGTTGATCAGCGTGGCCAGCAAAGGGCGCCATAGATAGTTGGTCACCACGACCCCGGCAAACTTTTGGGCCGGCAAAGGCCAGGGCTGCGATTCAATGTCGGCCACCTGGGTCTGACACCGATCGGGCGGCAAGTCGATGGCTGCCAGCGCCTGAGCGTCGCGATCAAGACCGAGCGCCAAGTGGCCTTGCTGGACAAACCAGGCCAGGTGGCGGCCGTGGCCGCAAGCCACATCCAGCACCCGACCGCCGGCGGGCACCAGGTGCGACCAGCGACGCACCCAGGCACTGGCTTGCCCGGCCAGGGTGCTGCAGGTCGGGCCCATGGTGAGCGAGGTCAAAGGCAGGGTGCTCATCAGAAGCAGGCCCAGACTTGCTCGGCCACCATCACCAGAAACTCGGGCTGCAGGTAAAGCGTGAAGACGCCCGCCAGCACGGCGCCCGCGATGGTCGCGATCAGCAAACGCCTTTTGAGTTCGGCAAGCCGGGTCATGGTCATCAGGCCTGGGCCGGCGCGGGGCCGCGAACGATGGGCGCCTCGCGCACTGGCAAGTTGACCAGGGCGGCAAACACCCCCAGACCGATGGCGATGTACCAGACCACGTCGTAGCTGCCGGTGCGGTCATGCAAATAGCCGCCCAGCCAGACGCCGGCGAAGGAGCCCAGTTGGTGGCTGAAGAACACCGAGCCGCCGAGCATGGACAGGTACTTGACACCAAAGATGTGCGCCACGGTGGCGTTGGTCACCGGCACGGTCGACAGCCACAGCAAGCCCATCACCGCGGCAAAAACGTAGACGCTCCAGGGACTGAGCGGGACCAGCAGAAAGACAGTGATGGCCACCGCACGGGCCGAATAGATGCCGGCCAGGATCATTTTCTTGGAGCCTTTTTGGGCCAGCGAGCCGGCCAGGTAGGTGCCAAAAATATTGAACAGCCCAATCAGTGCCAGGGCCGTGCCCGCCACGCCCGGCTCCAGACCGGCGTCGCGCAGGTAGCTGGGCATGTGGATACCGATGAAAACCACCTGAAAGCCGCAGACGAAGTAACCGGCGGTCAGCAACTGAAAGCTGGGGTAGCGCAGGGCCTCCTTGAGGGCTTGGCGCATGGTTTGCTCGCCCTGGCCTGGCGCCGCTGCCACCCTCTCGTTCAAGCCCCGCGACAGCGGCAGCATCAACAGGCAGCAGGCGGCCAGCACCAGGAGGGCCATTTGCCAACCCCAATGGCTGATCATCCAGCCCTCCAGGGGCACCATGGCAAACTGCCCGAAGGAGCCCGCCGCGCCCACCACGCCCATGGACCAGGCGCGCTTTTCTGGCACCACATTGCGCCCGATGACCCCGTAGATCACCGCATAGGTGGTGGCCGATTGGGCGGCCCCCACCAGAATTCCAGCAGCCAAGGTGAACTGCCAGCCTTGGGTGGCCAGGGCCATCCCGCTCAAGCCCAGCAGGTAAAGCAGGCTGCCGGCCATGATCACCCGCATGGCGCCGAATCGGTCGGCCGCCATGCCAGCCACGATGCCCAGCAGTCCCCAGGCCAGGTTTTGGACCCCAATGGCCACCGAAAAGGTTTCGCGACTCCAGCCGTGGGTCTGGGTGATGGGCAGCAGCCACAGACCGAAGCCGTGCCGCACGCCCATGGACAGCGTCACGATCAGCGCGCCGCACAACATGAGTTGGGCCATCGGCAAGGGGGAGTGGCGCTCGGATGAAATCGTCGTCATCCCCGGACTGTAACCATGACCGATCGCACAAGCTGTCGCCCTTGCGTGGCGGTTGAATCCGTTGGGCTGTATATTTATCCAGTTCTGTGCGTCTGGCGCACTACAATCGCGCCACTTTTCCTCTGCCACCATGACCGCCAAGCCACAAACAGACTATTCGGAAAGCTCGATCCGTGTCCTCAAAGGACTCGAGCCTGTCAAGCAACGTCCGGGCATGTACACCCGCACGGACAACCCCCTGCACATCTTGCAGGAGGTGATCGACAACGCCGCCGACGAGGCGCTGGCCGGTCACGGCAAGAAGATTCGCGTGACCCTGCACAGCGATGGCTCGGTCAGCATCGACGATGAGGGGCGGGGCATCCCCTACGGTTTGCACCCCCAGGAAAAGGCCCCTGTGATCGAGCTGGTTTTCACTCGCCTGCACGCGGGCGGCAAGTTCGACAAGGGGCAGGGCGGTGCTTACAGCTTTTCCGGCGGTCTGCACGGCGTTGGGGTGAGCGTGACCAATGCGCTGTCCAAGCGATTGGAGGTCAGCAGCTACCGGGAGGGTCAGGTGGCTCGTCTGGTGTTTTCTGGCGGCGATGTGATCGAGCCACTGCAGTTGCGCAAGGCGGCCGAGGGAGACCGGCGTCAGGGCACCACGGTGCGGGTCTGGCCCGATGCGCGCTATTTCGATGCCGCCGCCTTGCCACTCAATGAACTGGTCCATCTGCTGCGCAGCAAGGCGGTGCTCATGCCCGGCGTGAGCGTGACGCTCATCAACGAGAAAACCAAAGACACGCAAAACTGGCTCTACAAAGGTGGCCTGCGTGACTATTTGCTGCAGACACTGCATGGCGACCCCGTCATTCCTTTGTTTGAAGGCGATGGCTATGCCGATAGCAACCACGACAGCTTTGCCGAAGGCGAGGGCGCAGCATGGGCCGTGGCCTTCACCGAAGACGGCCAGCCCGTGCGGGAGAGCTATGTCAACTTGATTCCCACCAGCGCCGGCGGCACGCATGACAGCGGCCTGCGTGATGGCTTGTTCAACGCGGTCAAGAGCTTTATTGAGCTGCACGCCTTGCTGCCCAAGGGTGTCAAGCTCTTGCCCGAAGACGTGTTTGCCCGAGCCAG
>JAXITB010000320.1:0-3726 GCA_034680305.1 Polaromonas sp.
CATGGCGTGACGATTAAGTGGCCAAGGAAGTCGTTCTGGCGGGACAGATCGACGCGGTTAAATAGTCGGCCGTTCGGCGCGACGGATCGTGGCTTGCCCCACTGTTGTGGCGGTCGAAGCCTAGAATTGAAATATACCCGATGGGCTGACTGCCGCCTTGCAAGCGCCGCCCTTTGCGCGATGGGGCGCCTGGTGAGTCACTGTGCTTGATCTGAGGCCGCATCGCTGTCCCACTTTGAAGCCGCATTGTCATAAAGGCCCATGCCCTCACCCCTGCCCTCTCCCAGAGGGAGAGGGAGAAAAACCCGTGGATCGGCGTGAGTGCATGGATTCCAGGGGACGTGATGTCTTGTTCCCTCTCCCTCTGGGAGAGGGCCAGGGTGAGGGCACTGCTGCGCTGACGGGCCTGGGATCAGGTGCTTGCCAACAAAGAGTCCGACAAATCGAAGCGCTCGCCCAGCAGCGCGCTGGCCGTCGGGATCTGGCCATCGGCCAGGCTCAGGTGTTGGTCCAGGTGTCGCTCAGAAGCGGACAGCAGCAAGCCGTAGAGCGCACGGCACAGGCTGCGTGCCTCGTGCCCGGCCCAGCGGGGTGGCAGCAGCACGCCGGGCAGCTCCGGGTCGCGCAGCAACAGACGCCGGTAGTCGTGAATCAGCAGGCTGCGGATCAAAAATGCGGTCTCGTCTGCCAAATCGGCGCCAGCGGTCTGCCATTGCGTCAGCAGGGGGGCGTAGCTGGCGACAAAGCTGCGATAGGCCTCATCGAGGCCCTCTAGATTCCAGGCCCGACGCACCAGATCGGCGTCATCGCCCGAGGCCCGCAAGCGGGGGTTGGCTGCCACCAGGGGCAGCAGGCGGCCGAGCACTGGTGCCAGGGATTCACTTTCCAGGGACTCAAACACAGCAGCCAGGTCGGCGCTTGGATGAACAAAGCAGTCGGCGCCCAACTGGCCAAAGCCGTGCCAGAACAGGGCCCGGCGCAGACGCTCGCGTTGATCGGGCTCGAGTTCACCGGTGACGGTGATCAGGCGCCAGCGTTGGTCCCAGGGCGCGGGTTCGGCCGCGTAGATGTGGCGCGAGGCCTCCACAAAGCGGCGCCGCCCCGAGGCGGTGAGTCGGTAGTCGGAGCGGCGACCGTGGGCCGCTGCCTCCAGCCAGTCGTCTTGCGCCAGGCGGAACACTGCGGTGCGCACCAGTCGATCGGCCAGACCCAGCGGGGCCAGCAGATGCATCAAACTGCCCAGCCAGATGCGCCCGCCGCGCGGCAGCACCCCGTCGCCAAATACTGTGACGATGATCGAGCCGGCCTGTCCGCGTGCGCTGGCCTTGAATTGCTCGATGCGTTGGCAGCTGGGGCACATGCGCCTGCCTGAAGCAGCCCGGTCACCCAGACCGTGGCTGCACGAGGCCAGGACTTCAGCGTTCGTCATAGCTGAGCACCACCGAGGGCGTTTGCGCCCGGGCCTGACAGCTCAGCACAAAACCCTTGGCCATCTCATCGGCCTGCAGCGTGAAATTGCGGTCCATGGTCACTTGGCCTTGCATCACCTTGCAGCGGCAGGTGCAGCACACCCCGCCTTTGCAGGAGTAGGGCAGATCCAGCCCCGCATCGAGTGCGGCGTCTAGCAAGAACTGACCCTGGCGCACCGTCACCTCATGGGCCTTGCCATCGAGCATCACGGTCAGTGCCACAGCGCCTTCGGTCGTGCCCTGGCGGGCCGCGTCCACATCGGCTTGCACTTTGACCGCCTGCGCGTTGCTGGTGGTAAAGCGCTCGGTGTGGATGCGCGAGGCGGGCACACCCAACTCGATCAGGGTCGCCTCGGTCGCTTCGATCATGCTCAGCGGGCCGCAGACGAAGACCTCGTCCATGCTGGCTGCCGGCAGCAGACTGGCCACGATGGCGCGCACCTTGTCGCCGTCAATGCGCCCCTGCAGCAGATCGACCTCCTGCGCCTGGCGCGACAGGATGTGGATCATGGTGAAGCGGTCGGCATAGCGGTCTTTGAGGTCCTGCAAGGCTTCGTTGAACATCACGCTGGCCATGCGGCGGTTGCCGTAAACCAGGGTGAATTTGCTGCTCGGCTGCTCTTCCAGGGTGGTCGCTGCGATCGACAAAATCGGTGTGATGCCGGAGCCGGCCGCAAAGCCCACCCGGTGAATGGCCCGCGGCTTGTGCACGGTGAACCGTCCATCGGGCGGCATGACCTGCAGCACGTCGCCGGCGCGGATGTGGGTGGCGGCCCAGTTGGAGAACACGCCGCCTTGCACCGGCCGGATGCCGACCTCGATCTCGCCCAAGCGCTGCAAGCGGCTGCGCGCACTGCTGATCGAATAGGTGCGGCGCACGTCCTGCCCGTCGATGTGGCTGCGCAGGGTCAGAAACTGGCCAGGGTCGAATTGAAAGGCCTCGCGCTGGGCTGCGGGCACGTCAAAGGTGATGGCCACCGCGCCGGCCGCTTCGGGGCTGACGCGCTTGACGGGCAGGTCATGAAATCTCAGGGCAGACATGGGTGTCGGTCTCAGTAGGGCTTGAAGTAGTCAAAAGGCTCGCGGCAGGCCAGGCATCGGTACATGGCCTTGCAGGCGGTCGAGCCAAAGTGCGAGGTCTCGGTGGTGTCGTTGGAGCCGCAGCGCGGGCAGGGCACGGCCTCGGGCGCGCGCGGCATGAAACGCAGCACGCGCTGGGCGGGCGTGAGTTCGCCGGTGGCCATGGGGGCGGTGCGCGCTTGGGGCGGCGCAATGCCGTATTCGCGCAGCTTGCGGCGGCCGGCCTCGCTGATCCAGTCGGTGCTCCAGGCCGGCGCCAGTTCGGTGCGCACCTGTACCGGCAGGCCTGCGGCGGCGGTTGCGGCCACGATGTCGTCGGCCATTTGGGTCATGGCCGGGCAGCCACTGTAGGTGGGGGTGATCACCACCTCCCAGCCCTGATCGCCCCGCCGGATCTCGCGCACTACGCCCAGATCGATCAGGCTGATCACCGGAATCTCGGGGTCGCTGACCTGCTCGAGCAGGTCCCAGAGGCGCGCGGCTTGCTGCGCGTGCTCATCGACCGGGGAGGTGGGCATGGCGGGCTGGCTCACCAGGTCGCGCCCGGATGGGCTCGGGCCAGGCTTTGCATTTCAGTGAGCAGGTAGCTCAGGTGCTCGGAGTGAATGCCTTGCTTGCCTTCGGTGATGTAGCCTTCGGCCGCTTTGGGCTTGATCAGCGGGGTGTGCGACAGGGCTTCGTCGACCAAGGCTTGCCAGTCGGCCGCCAGGGCCTGCATGTCGAGGTCCAGCCCGGCGGTACGGGCGTCTTGCTCGAGCGCGCTGTCGACCCAGAACTCGCGGGTGTAGGGCCACAGGTGATCGAGCGCCGCCTGCATGCGTGCCTGCGACTCCTCGGTGCCGTCGCCGAGCTTGATCAGCCAGTCGCGCGAATGGCGCAGGTGGTAGCTGGCCTCCTTGAGCGACTTGCCGGCAATGGCGGCCAGATCAGCGTCGGCCACCGCGCACAGCTGCTGCCACAGCGGCGCCATGAGGGCGCTGTACAAAAAGTTGCGGGCAATGGTGACGGCATAGTCCATCTCGCCCTTGGCGTAGCCCACCAGCGGGCCGTGCTGCGGTAACTCCAGCAAGGTGTAGTTGCGAAACGCTGGCGCGTCGCGAAAGTAGGCGTAGGTGTCTTCGGTCGAGCCGTCGCCGGCGCGACGCGCCACCAGCTCATAGAGCAGGCGCGCCTGGCC
>JAXITB010000321.1:0-3718 GCA_034680305.1 Polaromonas sp.
AGCAGCGCACCCTGCGCCAGGTCGTCGTTGCAAAAGAAGATGGCGTCAACCACCGGGCGCTGCTGCACGATCTGCTCGAACATCTGCCCGCCCAGCGCCAGCGACGAGGCGGCAGGATTGAGCCATTCCAGAGTGGGGTCGTACAGGCCTGCGGCCTGCAGGGCCGAGCGCCAGCCGCTCATGCGCTGCATGACCCGGGCGTCGAGTTGGGCGGCAGCAAAAGCCACCCGGCGGTAGCCCTTGCGCAGCAGGTAGTCGGTCAGTTCGGCTCCGGCCTGCGCTTGGCCAAAGCCCACGCCGTAGGCCGTTGCTGGCCCGGCCGAATCGGCCAGATCCATCAGGTGGACACAGGGCACCCGGGCCATCAACTCGATGCTGGCCGGGCTGTGGTCGCGCCCGGTGATCAAGAGGCCGGCCGGCCGATGCAGCAGCAACTCGCGCAGCAACTGCTCTTCTTCCTGACGGTCGTAGTGGGTCACGCCCATCAGCGTCTGGTAGCCCTGGGCCCGCAGCGTCTTCTGCGCGGCCTCGAGCAGATCGACGAACAGGGCGTTGGACAACAGCGGAATCAGTACGGCCACATGGTCGCTATGGCGCGAGGCCAGAGCGCGTGCGGCCGGATCGGGCACGTAGGCCAGGCGCTGGGCGGCCGCCTGCACCCGCTCGATCAGTTCGGGCGCGACCGCTCGCTCGCCGCGCAGGGCGCGCGAGGCGGTGCTGGTGCTCACGCCTGCGGCTAAAGACACCTCTCTGAGGGTGACCCGGCCGGTGGCGCGGTGACGCGATGCAGGCGGTGAGCGATCAGCGGGCAAGGGTTAGTCCTCATTAGGGGGGCTTGATGGGTCGCTAGGATAGCGCTGTCCAAGATTCCTGGCGACCCCTGCCCGCATGACTTGAGGGGATTTGTCAAAGAAAGTGTCACTGGAGGATGCTGCCACAGCAGGCTGTGGCCCGTCTGCCTGAGCCCTCTTGGACAGCGCTGTCCCAATTTTTCAGGAGTGAGTCCGTGTCTAGACCCGATGTGCTGGCGGTGGCCAAGCTGCACCCCTTCTACCGCCAGGCCCTTGACAGCCTCTACACGGTTCACGACCGAACCCACGAAACCGATCCGCAGGCCTTCGCGGCGCTGGCACCGCGCATCCTGGGCGTGGCCGGTACCGGTGAGGCGCTGGTGCCCGGCAGCTTGCTCAGGCAACTGCCGCAGGCCCGCGTGGTCTCTGTCTTTGGCGTGGGCTACGACGGCGTCGATGTGGCGGCTGCCATCGAGCAAGGCATCCCGGTCACTCACACACCCGGTGTGCTGACCGACGATGTGGCCGACCTGGCCATGGGTCTGGTGCTGGCCGTGGGCCGACAGATTGCGCTGGCCGACCAGTTCGTGCGTGCCGGGCGCTGGCCCGAAGGGCCGCTGCCACTGGGTCGCAAGGTCTCGGGGGCGCGCATGGGCATCGTGGGCATGGGCCGCATCGGCCAGGCCATCGCCCAGCGGGCCCAGGCCTTCGGCATGTCGATCGCCTACACCGCGCGTTCGCCCAAGAGTGATTTGCCTCACCCCTACTTCCCCGACGCCGCCAGCCTGGCCAGCCAATCCGACTTCCTGGTGGTCATTACCCCTGGGGGAGCCGGCACCCGGCACCTGATCAATGCCCAGGTATTGCAAGCCCTGGGCCCTCAAGGCTTTTTGATCAATGTGGCCCGCGGCAGCGTGGTCGACGAGCAGGCCCTGATCGAGGCCCTCGCCCAAGGCACCATCGCCGGCGCCGGGCTCGATGTGTTTGCCGACGAACCCCGTGTGCCCTCGGCGCTGTGGGCCATGCCCCAGGTGGTGCTGACGCCGCACATGGCCAGCGCCACCGCCCAGACCCGTCAGGCCATGGCCGACCTGGCCTTTGCCAACATGCGCGCGGCCATTGAGGGCCAGCCCTTGCTCACGCCAGTGCCCGAATGGACGGCCGCCGGTGCACGCTGACATGAACGAACTGCGCGGGCCTCTACGTCTGATCATCATGGGCGTGTCCGGCAGCGGCAAGTCCACGCTGAGCCTGGCACTGGGTGAGCGCCTGGGCCTGGAGGTGATGGATGGCGACGACCTGCACCTGCCCGAAAGCGTGGCCAAGATGCGCGCCGGCATTGCCTTGCAAGACGAGGACCGCTGGCCCTGGCTCGACCGTATCGGCGCCTACCTGGCAGAAAGCAACTCGCCCGGTCGGGTGGTGGCCTGCTCTGCCCTGCGCCGGGCCTACCGCGACCGCATCCGCGCGCAGGCCGGTGCGGTGCATTTTGTTTTTCTCGAGGGCCACTTCGATCTGATCAGCCAGCGCATGGCACGGCGGGCCGGCCACTACATGCAGCCGCAGATGCTCGAAAGTCAATTTCGCACGCTCGAGCGGCCCACCGCCGACGAGACTGACGTGATCACGCTGACCATCACCGAACCGGTGAGCCAATTGGTTGACGAGGCGATTGCGGCCTTACCGGTATACCCAGGCTCACCGGCAAACATTCAAATTTAATCGAGCAAGGAACCCGATGTTCATTCGCTGCGCGTTTTTTCAGGGGCAAGTCCGGCCAGGCCAGGAACAAGCCTTCAACCAATACATCCGGGAAAAGCTGGTGCCGCTGTGGACCCGTTTTCCCGGCGCACAAGAAGTTCGGGTGCTCAGGCAGGTCGAGAGCGATGTGAGCCAGCCGCACTTTGGCATGGTGCTGTCGGTGCGCTATCCGACGCGCGAATCCATCGAACTGGCCCTGGCCTCACCAGTGCGCCTGGAAAGCCGCGAGGTGTCCAAAGCGCTGATCGCCATGTTCGATGGCACCGTGTTTCATACCGTCTTCAGTGCGGACGAATACGCACTGCCCACCGATTGATTTCCCCCGTCCATTTCTAACCAGGAGACTCCCATGAAACTTTCCCGCATCTTGATTGCCTGCCTCATGACGGCCGTCGGCTCCAGCGCCATGGCTGCCAAGTTCAACCTGAAGATGGGCCACGCGGTCAACACCACCGATGGCCAGCATGCCGCCGCCATGAAGCTGGCTGAACTGGTCAAGCAGCGTACCAACGGCGACGTGGAAATCACCGTCTTTCCGGCCAACCAGCTGGGCAACGACGCGGCCATGATCAACGGGACCCGCGGCGGCACGATCGACATCGTCTCCAGCGGCGCCTCCAACTTCAACGGCATCGTACCCAACACGGCCGCCATGGAACTGCCCTTTGTCTTCCGTAGCGCGCAGCATGCCTACAACGTGCTCGACGGCGCGGTCGGCACCGGCGTGCTCAATGAACTGGCCCCGCACGGCCTCAAAGGTCTGGCCTACTGGGAAAACGGCTGGCGCGCCTTCACCAACAACAAGCGCCCGGTCAACAAGCCCGAGGACCTCAAGGGCCTGAAGATCCGCTCCACGCCCAACCCCTATCACATCCAGGCCTTCAGGCTGCTGGGCATGAACCCCTCGCCGATGCCGATCGCCGAGCTCTACACCGCCCTGGAGACAGGTACCTTCGACGCGCAGGAGCATCCGATCAACGTGACCTGGTCCTCCAAGTTCTACGAGGTGCACAAGCACCTGACGGTGAGCAACCACATCTACTCGCCGCTGGTGGTGGCCATGAACAAGGCCAAGTTTGACAGCCTGCCGGCCAACTATCAAAAGATCGTGGTTGACGCTGCCCGCGAGGCCGCCACCTTCCAGCGCAACCTGAACGCGCAAAATG
>JAXITB010000322.1:0-3697 GCA_034680305.1 Polaromonas sp.
CGCGCCCGCCTTCTATTGGGAAGACGTCTTCAGCATGCTGGTGCTGGCCTTGCACACCGCCTATCTGGTGGCTTTGTTCAAGGGCCTGCTTGAGCCACAGGCCCTCATGGGCCTGGCGCTGGCGGCCTATGCCGCCTACGTGATCAATGCGGCGCAGTTCCTCATCAAGCTGCGCGCTGCACGGCTTGACGCTGCCGCCGATGCCGCCGAATCGACCAAGGCCGCATCCGGCCAAGAAGGGGTCCCTGCATGAGCCCTGTGATTGCCCTGCATCCCGAACCTGTCGGCTGCCAGGATGTGCCTGTATTGCGCGAGCGCGGCCAGCACGAGGTGTTTTGCGGTCTGACCGGCATCATCTGGCTGCACCGCAAGATCCAGGACGCATTCTTCTTGGTGGTCGGCTCTCGCACTTGTGCGCACCTGCTGCAGTCGGCCGCCGGTGTGATGATCTTTGCCGAGCCCCGCTTTGCCACCGCCATCATCGACGAGCGCGATCTGGCCGGTCTGGCCGATGCCAATGAAGAGCTTGACCGGGTGGTGCAGCGCCTGCTGGAGCGCCGCCCTGAAATCAAGCTCTTGTTTCTGGTCGGCTCCTGCCCCTCCGAGGTGATCAAGCTCGACCTGTCGCGTGCCGCCACGCGGCTGTCGGGTCGTTTCTCGCCTCAGGTGCGGGTGCTCAACTATTCGGGCAGCGGCATCGAAACCACCTTCACCCAGGGCGAGGACGCTTGTCTGGCGGCCCTGGTTCCAGAGTTGCCCCAGCGCCCCGAGGCGGCTGCTGGCAGTGCCGAGCCGCTACTCGTGGTGGGCACCCTGGCCGATGTGGTGGAAGACCAGTTTCGGCGCCTCTTCAATGAGTTGGGCGTGCCGGTGCAGTTTTTCCCGCCGCGCCGGGCGGCCGACATGCCGGCCATTGGCCCCAAAACCCGCTATCTGCTGGCCCAGCCCTTCCTGGCCGATACCGCCCGTGCGCTGGAGGCCCGTGGCGCCCAGCGCCTGGCCGCACCTTTCCCCCTGGGTGCCGAAGGCACCACCGCCTGGCTGCAGGCGGCAGCCCAGGCCTACGGGGTGGCGGCCGAGCGTTTTGAGCAGGTGACGGCGGCGCCCCGAGAGCGGGCCCTGTCTGCCCTGGGTCGCCAGCGCGCCCACCTGGCCGGCAAGTCGATCTTTTTCTTCCCCGACTCACAGTTGGAAGTACCGCTGGCGCGCTTCCTGGCGCGCGAGTTGGGCATGCGCCTGACCGAGGTGGGCACACCGTATCTGCACCGTCAGCATCTGGCGCAAGAGTTGGCCCTGCTGCCGACCGGTGTGCAACTGTCCGAAGGGCAGCATGTGGAGCAGCAGATCGATCGCTGCCGCAGCAGCCGGCCCGACATCGTGGTGTGCGGGCTGGGGCTGGCCAACCCCCTGGAGGCCGAAGGCCTGACGACCAAGTGGGCCATCGAGCTGGTTTTTACCCCCATCCAGGGCTATGAGCAGGCCGGCGATCTGGCCGAACTGTTCAGCCGGCCCCTGAACCGACGCTTGCGTCTGGCGGCCTAGGAGTCACGCATGCAACTGACGCTCTGGACTTACGAAGGCCCGCCCCATGTGGGTGCCATGCGTGTGGCCACCGCCCTCAAAGATGTGCATTACGTCTTGCATGCCCCGCAGGGCGACACTTATGCCGACCTGCTGTTCACCATGATCGAGCGCTTGCCGCGCCGGCCACCGGTGACCTACACCACCTTTCAGGCGCGCGACCTCGGCGGCGACACGGCCGAGTTGTTCAAGACAGCGGCCCGCGAGGCTTATGAGCGCTTTGCGCCCAGCGCCATGATGGTGGGCTCGTCCTGCACGGCCGAGTTGATCCAGGACGACCCGGGCGGGCTGGCCAAGGCCTTGAATCTGCCGGTGCCGGTGGTTCCCCTGGAGCTGCCGTCGTATCAGCGCAAGGAAAACTGGGGCGCAGCAGAGACCTTCTATCAGATGGTGCGCCACCTCTCGAGCGCGCCGGCCAGAGCGGTGCGCCAGGCGCGCGCCAGTGACCAGCGCCCGAGCTGCAACATTCTGGGGCCGACGGCCCTGGGGTTCCGCCATCGCGACGATGTCCATGAAATCCGCAACCTGCTCGAGGAGCTGGGCATCGATGTGCGGGTGGTCGCGCCGCTGGGTGCCACCGCGGCCGATCTGACCCGGCTGCACGAGGCCGACTTCAACGTCGTGCTCTACCCTGAAACCGGCATGACTGCGGCCCTGTGGCTGCAGCGCCAGTACCAGCAGCCCTTCACCCGCGTGGTGCCCATCGGCGTGAACGCCACCCAGGACTTTGTCCAGGAAGTGGCCGAGCTGGCGGGCATGGACATGGTGCCTGATCTGCGTCAGAACTCGCGGGCCGGCTGGTATTCCCGCTCGGTCGATTCCACCTACCTCACCGGCAAACGGGTGTTCATCTTTGGTGATGCCAGCCATGTGGTGGCGGCGGCCCGGGTGGCCGCGCAGGAGATGGGTTTTACCGTGGTCGGTCTGGGCACCTACAGCCGGGAGTTTGCCCGTGAGGTGCGCGATGCCGCCAAACGCTACGGCTGTGAGGCCTTGATCACCGACGACTACTTGGAGGTCGAGGAACGCATTGCCGAGTTGCAGCCCGAACTGGTGCTGGGCACCCAGATGGAGCGGCACATCGCCAAGCGCCTGGGCCTGCCCTGTGCCGTGATCTCGGCGCCCATCCATGTGCAGGACTTCCCAGCCCGCTATTCGCCGCAGATGGGTTTTGAAGGCGCCAACGTGCTGTTTGACACCTGGGTGCACCCGCTCATGATGGGCCTGGAAGAGCACCTGATCGGCATGTTCCGCGGCGACGCCGAATTTCACGAAGACGCTGCGCCGTCCCACCTGGGGCGAGCCGGCGTGCCGGCCGCTGCCATGCGGGCGGCGCCGATCGAGCCGATCGAATCGCAAGAGCCCAGCGCCACCATGGCCGCGCCTGCTGCCAGCGAAGCGGTCGATGCCAACCCCGCGCCGGTGCTGCAAACCACCTGGGGCGTGGAGGCTGAAAAGGAACTCAAGAAGATCCCGTTTTTCGTGCGGGGCAAGGCCAAACGAAACACCGAGCTCTACGCCCGCGAGCGTGGGGTGCCTGTCATCACTGTGGACACACTGTACGATGCCAAAGCTCATTTCAGCCGCTGAAAGCCGAGCTGCCGCCCGGCACCTGAGCGATGGCCAGGGCCCGCTCATGCGCGTGGTGCTGGTGACGATGGACAGCCACTTGGCCAGTGCGGCCGAACGGGCGCTGGCCAAGCTGCAGCGCACGCTGCCGGGGCTGCAGATGCGGGTGCATGCGGCCTCCGAATGGGGCAACGACAGCACGGCCCTGGCGCGCTGCCACCAGGACATCGCCGAGGGCGACATCGTCATCGTCACCATGCTCTTTATGGAAGAGCATTTCCTGCCGGTGCTGCCGGCCCTCAAGGCGCGGCGTGAGCAGTGCGACGCTATGGTCTGCCTGATGTCGGCCAGTGAGGTCAGCAAGCTCACCCGCATGGGTAAGTTCGACATGCAGGCGCCCAGCAGTGGGCCGATGGAATTCCTCAAAAAGCTGCGCGGCAAGAGTGCGCAGGCCGGCGAGATGAGCGCCGAAGAAAAAACCAGCGCCGGTGAAAAGCAGATGAAGATGCTGCGCCGTCTGCCCAAGATCCTGCGATTCATTCCCGGC
>JAXITB010000323.1:0-3695 GCA_034680305.1 Polaromonas sp.
GATCGTCGCGGCAGCCCGTACTGCCGTTGGCCGCTTTGGCGGCACTCTGGCCAAGACCCCCGCCACCGAACTGGGGGCTGCCGTCATTTCCGCCGTGCTGGCGCGATCGGGCGTCTCGCCCGACCAGGTCGGTGAGGTCATCATGGGGCAGGTCCTGGCCGCTGGCTCTGGGCAGAACCCAGCCCGCCAGGCGCTCATCAAGTCGGGCATTCCTAAGGAAGTCCCCGCCCTGACCATCAACGCCGTTTGCGGCTCGGGCCTGAAGGCGGTCATGCTGGCCGCTCAGGCCGTGGCCTGGGGCGACAGTGAGATCGTGATTGCAGGCGGTCAGGAAAACATGAGTGCTTCCCCCCATGTCTTGCCGGCCTCCCGCGATGGCCAGCGCATGGGCGACTGGAAGCTCGTGGACACCATGATCGTCGACGGCCTGTGGGACGTCTACAACCAGTACCACATGGGTATCACCGCCGAGAACGTGGCCAAGGCCCATGGCATCACCCGTGACATGCAAGACGCCCTGGCCCTGGCCAGTCAGCAAAAGGCCGCAGCGGCCCAGGAAGCTGGCCGCTTCAAGGACGAGATCATTCCCTTCTCAATCGCCCAAAAGAAGGGCGATCCCATCGTCTTTGAGCAGGACGAATACATCAACACGAAAACCAGCGCCGAGGCGCTGGCCGGTCTGCGTCCGGCTTTTGACAAGGCCGGCAGTGTGACGGCAGGCAATGCCTCGGGCATCAACGACGGCGCGGCTGCAGTCATGGTGATGAGCGCCAAGAAGGCGGCCAGTCTGGGGCTCAAGCCATTGGCACGCATCGCGTCTTTTGCCACGTCGGGGCTGGATCCTGCCACCATGGGCATGGGACCGGTGCCGGCCTCGCAAAAAGCGCTGGCACGCGCTGGCTGGTCGGCTTCGGACGTCGACCTGTTCGAGCTCAACGAGGCTTTTGCAGCGCAGGCCTGCGCCGTCAATCAGGCCCTAGGGATCGATCCGGCCCGGGTCAATGTCAATGGGGGCGCCATCGCGATCGGTCACCCGATCGGCGCATCGGGCTGCCGCATTTTGGTCACGCTGCTCCATGAAATGCAGCGTCGCGATGCCCGCAAAGGCTTGGCGGCGCTGTGCATCGGCGGCGGGATGGGCGTTTCGCTGGCGCTCGAGCGCTGATTGGGAATTGGGCAGACCGGCGCATTCGTCAGCGCCGATCTGCATGCTTGGTTCAATACAAAGGAGTAGACATGACGCAAAAAGTAGCTTACGTGACCGGCGGCATGGGTGGCATCGGCACCGCCATTTGCCAACGCCTGGCCAAAGATGGCTTCAAGGTGATCGCTGGTTGCGGCCCGACCCGCGACTTCAAGAAGTGGCTGGACGAGCAGAAGGCCCTCGGGTTTTCTTTTTACGCCTCGGTAGGCAATGTGGCTGACTGGCAGTCGACGGTTGATGCCTTCAGCAAGTCCAAGGCCGAGCATGGCCCGATCGATGTGCTGGTCAACAACGCCGGCATCACCCGCGACCGCATGTTCGTCAAGATGACTCGCGATGACTGGGATGCGGTGATCGACACCAACCTGAACTCGATGTTCAACGTGACCAAGCAGGTCGTGCCCGACATGGTCGAGCGTGGCTGGGGCCGCATCATCCAGATTTCCTCGGTCAACGGCGAAAAAGGTCAGGCCGGCCAAACCAACTACTCGGCGGCCAAGGCGGGGATGCACGGCTTTTCCATGGCGCTGGCCCAGGAAATGGCCACCAAGGGCGTGACCGTCAATACGGTCAGCCCGGGCTACATTGGGACCGACATGGTCAAGGCCATCCGTCCGGATGTGCTCGACAAGATCGTGGCCACCGTGCCGGTCAAGCGCCTGGGCGAGCCCAGCGAGATCGCCTCCATCGTGGCTTGGCTGGCCAGCGAAGAGGGCGGCTACGCCACCGGCGCTGACTTCTCGGTCAACGGTGGTCTGCACATGGGCTGATGCCCCTGGTCGATCGGTAAAAAACCGCCTTCGGGCGGTTTTTTTACGGCCGCAGCCCGCCAGTTCAGAGCTGGCGCTTGATCAGCGGCGCCAGCTTTTCGCGCTGCGCCGGGCTCATCGCAGCGATCGGCGTGATGAGTGCGCTGCTCAGGGCCTCGTGGGCGGCACTGGCTGGCTGGCGCTGGTGCAATTGCTCAACCACGGCACCGACCAGCGCCTGTGCATTGGCGGCGTTTTCCATCAGGCGGGCCATCGCCAGGTCGGCGGTCACCGCCTCAGTGCTTTCGCGCCAGCAGTCGTAGTCGGTCACCAGCGCCAGGGTGGCATAGGCCATTTCGGCCTCGCGGGCCAGACGCGCTTCAGGCAGGTTGGTCATGCCGATCACGGTGGCGCCCCACTGTCGGTACATCCGGCTTTCAGCGCGGGTGGAGAATTGCGGGCCGTCAATGCAGACATAGGTGCCGCCCAGGTGGACCCGGCCACGCCCGAATCCGCGAGACCGCGCCACTTCGCCGGCCAGGGTTTGCAGCGCCGGACAGATCGGATCGGCCAACGAGACATGGGCCACCACGCCATCGCCAAAAAAAGTGCGCGGGCGCCCCCGGGTGTGGTCAATGAACTGATCGGGCAGCACCAAGTCGAGCGGTGCCGCCTCCTCGATCAGGGAGCCGACGGCCGACACCGACAGCAGGTAGCGCACGCCCAGTGACTTGAGCGCCCAGATGTTGGCCAAGAAAGGGATCTCGCTGGGCAGCAACTTGTGGCCTCTGGCATGGCGGGCCAAAAAGGCCACGCGCGCGGCGCCGAGCCGGCCGACCACGATGGCGTCCGATGTGGGGCCGTAGGGGGTGGCGATCTGGACTTCACGGGCCTCGTGCAGGCCCGCCATGGCATACAGGCCGCTGCCGCCCATGACGGCAATCTCGACCGGCTCCAGGGCTGGGATGGATGGGTTCATGCATTCGATTATGCTGTGGGTTGGTCTATTGAATTTAGAACTACAGGTCGATTACTTGTGGGTTCATCGCGCGCTTGACCATCCTGCTGCGCAGGTCCGCACGCAAGCCAGTTCAACGGCCTTCCTTCGCATGAAAGACCCGTATGCACGCCACCTTACCGCTGCTCAAAGCCACTGATTTTCCCGCGCTGCGTCGCAAGAGTCTGGAGACCTTGCAGGTCAATCTGGGCTACCTGTGCAACCAGAGTTGCGTGCACTGCCATGTGAACGCAGGCCCCAACCGCACGGAGCAGATGGATGCCGCCACGGTGGATCTGGTGCTGGAGGTCGTGCGGGCCACCCGAGTCGGCACGCTCGACCTGACCGGCGGCGCGCCCGAACTCAATGCGCACTTTCGGACCCTGGTGCGTGGTGCGCGGGCTTTGGGGGTTCGGGTGATGGATCGTTGCAACCTGTCTGTGCTGTTTGAGCCGGGCCAGGAAGACCTGGCTGATTTTCTAGCTGAGCAATCGGTCGAGGTGGTGGCCTCTTTGCCCTGCTATTCGCAGGACAACGTGGACCAGCAGCGGGGGCAGGGGGTTTTCGACAAAAGCATTCGGGCTTTGCAGACGCTCAATGCCCTCGGCTACGGTCAGCCCGGTTCGGCGCGCGTGCTCAACCTGGTTTACAACCCGCAAAAGCCGGTGCTGCCGCCGCCCCAGCAGGCCCTGCAAGCCGACTATGAGCGCCTGCTGTGGCAGAACTTCGGCGTGCGGTTCAACCA
>JAXITB010000324.1:0-3688 GCA_034680305.1 Polaromonas sp.
GCCGCGCAGTCCCTCAACCACAAGGCCTGGAGTGCGGCGGCGAGCGTCCCAGACACCTCGGTGGACGTGAGCAAGATCAGCTTGGTGGGCGTGCTGACCGGCGACGTCGACGGCTCCTGGCAGGGCGCCTAGGTCTGGCCCAATTGGCACAGTGCGCGCACCTGTGCGCCCAGTGCCTGCGCGGCTGCTTCAGGCTGCTCGGCAGCGACCACCGCCCGCACCACGGCGGCCGAGCCCACGCCGCTGGCCATCACCGCCGGCAGGCGGTGTTCGTCGATGCCGCCGATGGCCACCAGCGGGTAACGGTGCATCAGCCGGGCATAGCGCCGCAGGCGAGCCGTGCCTTGGGCGGCCGTGGCCATGCGCTTGAGCGTGGTCGCAAACACCGCGCCCAATGCCATGTAGCTGGGGCTGTACCGGTCGGCGCGCAGCATTTCGGCGTAGCCGTGGGTGCTCAGCCCCAGTCGGATCCCGGATTCGCGCAGGCGCTCGACATCTTCGGCAGGCAGCGCCTGCAGATCTTCTTGCCCCAGGTGCACACCATAGGCGCCGGCGCGCAGGGCTGCTTGCCAGTGGTCGTTGATGAAGAGCAGGGCGCTGGTGCCGCGCACCGCCTCGACTGCTGCCTGCACTTCCCGCTCAATGGCAGCGCTGTCCTGCGACTTGAAGCGCAGTTGCACGGTGGGCACGCCGGCGCGGGCCATGCGGCCCACCCAGGCCGCGTCGGGCAGCACGACGTACAGGCCCAGCGCTTGAGGGCAGGGGGCAAAAGCGGGGTTGCGGGGCCAGGGCGGCAGGCCAAAGTCTTGGGGCTCGCCGGGCCAGGCGGCGGGGTCGAATGCGCCCAGGCGCAGGCTCTGCCTTTGCCAGGCTTGAGCGATCGCCTGTCCATCGACATCGTCAAAGCCCATGCGGCGGCAGGCCAGGCGCACCGCGGCTTCCAGCGGCGTGGGCTTGCTGCTTGATGGGGCGTCGGCAGGCTGCCAGTCGGGCAGGGCCAGTTCAGCGGCGTGGAGCGCCCCGATGGCTTGGGCGGTGCGCTCGATGTCGGTGATCATGTCTGATGCCAAAAGGGGGTGCCGAGCACCGGCGTGCTGGGCTGGGCCGCTTCCTGCGGGTTCATGGCGCCACTCAGAAAGGCGCTGCGCCCCGCCTGCACCGCTTTGGCAAAGGCATCGGCCATGGCCGCTGGGTCGGTGGCCAGGGCCACCGCGGTGTTGAGCAGCACCCCGTCGTAGCCCCATTCCATGACCTGGCAGGCGTGCGAGGGCAGGCCCAGGCCGGCGTCGACAATCATCGGCACGTCCAGGCGCTCGCGCAGCACGCGCATCGCATAGGGGTTGATGGGGCCCTTGCCGGTGCCAATGGGCGCGGCCCAGGGCATCACCGCCTGACAGCCGGCATCGACCAGCCGGCGGCAAAGCACCAGGTCTTCGGTGCAGTAGGGCAAGACCTTGAAGCCGTCTTTGATCAGGGCGGCGGCCACCTCCACCAATTGCAGCGTGTCGGGCTGCAGGGTGTAGTCGTCGCCGATGAGTTCGAGCTTGATCCAGGCGGTACCAAAGACCTCGCGCGCCATCTGGGCCGTGGTGATCACTTCCTGGGGGCTGTGGCAGCCGGCGGTGTTGGGCAGCACCGGGATGGCGACCTCCTTGAGCAGTTCCCAAAAGCCGTTGCTGGCCTCGGCCGACACCGCGCCCTGGCGGCGCAGTGAGGCGGTGACCATGGCCGGTCGAGCCAGGCGCAGGGCGCTTTGCATCACGCGCGGCGACGGGTAGCGGGAGGTGCCCAGCAGCAGGCGGCTGTCGAAGGTCTCGCCGTAGAGGATGAGCGGATCGCTGTTTGGGTGGGAACTCATGGTTTCAGTGTGCATCAGCCGCCGGTGATCGGTGAAATCACCTCGATCCGATCGCCTGGCTTCAAAGGCGTGGCGGCGTATTGGGTTTTGGGAATGAAGCTCAGATTCAGGGCCACCGCATAAGGCGGTTTGAAGCCGATGGTCTGCAGGGCCTGCTCGATCGAGCAGGCCTCGGGCAAGTCGTGGGCTTGTTGGTTGATGAAGACCTGCATGGTCATCAGGCGGCGCGCACGGCAACCGCCTCCTCCAGGTTCAGGCCCAATTGCTCGGCCATGGGGCTGCTGCCTTGCTGCATCAACTCAAGGACCACATCGAGCATGGCCGGTGCAATCAGGAAGCCGTGACGGTACAGGCCATTGACCTGCAGACTGCGCCGGCCCAAGCGCCGAACCGCCGGCAAATTGTCGGGCAGGGTGGGCCGAAGTTGGGTGGCGATTTCCAGCACACGCGCCTCGGCAAAGCCACTGTGCACCGAGTAGGCCGCGCTCAGCAACTCCAAGGTCGAGCGCACGCTGGCCGGTGAGCGGTCTTCCGACTCGATTTCGGTGGCGCCAATGACAAACACCTGGTCGGGCTTGGGCGCAATGTAGATCGGGTAGCGCGGGTGCAGCAGTCGCAAGGGGCGCTGCAGGTGCACCTCGGGGGCATGGACCCGCGCCACTTCGCCGCGCACGCCGCGCAGCTTCTGCCATTGGGCTTGGGCGCCCAGGCCGCGGCAGTCGATCACCCAGTCCGGCTGCCCGGCTTGCCCAGCCTGAAAATCGGTGGGCGATCGGGCGCTGTGCCAGTGCAGGACCACGCCGGCCTCGGTGAGGTCTTTGAGCAGTGCGCTCAGCAGTTCGCGGTTGTCGAGTTGGCCCTCACCGGGCAGATAAAAGCCGTGCTCGAAGCGGCCGGCCAAGGCCGGCTCGGCCTGCTTGAGGCTTGCCCCGGCCAGAGGCTGCGCCACCGGCAGATCGGGCAATTGGGCGGCGGTGCGTTCAAAGTGCTTGTGCAGGCGATCGGCCTCGGCTTGATCCTGCCGGTGCCAGACGATCAGGGTGCCCTGCTGCTGAAAGAATACGGGCTGACTCAGACTGCCGATCAGCTCGGGCCAGCGTTTGAGGCTGTGCTGGCCCATGCGCACCACGCAGGGCTCGGTGACGGCCGATTCGGCCAGGGGCGCCAACATGGCCGCCGCCACGCGGGCGGCCGAACTGCTGGCATCGGCCGCGCCGGCTTCATGCACCTCCACCCGATGTCCCCGCCGCGCCAGCGCGAGCGCGAGCAGCCGGCCCATGAGGCCAGCGCCGAGAATCACCGTGTGTTGAGAGCTTGGGCCCATGGCTGTCGTATTGGAGCGATCAGGGCCGGCAGGCGGGGCAGGCCCGCAGACCTGCTGAAACTTCCCACGCCAGCATGACCTGGATCGGGTACGAGGGTGTTTCTCAGTCCGGCGGGTCCGGACACCCCTGTTTCACTCGGAGCGGATTACATCACATCTGTGGCCACCCCTGGGAGCTCCGCCGACGATGGCGCAGAGGGCCGAGTGCCGATAATTGCGCGCATGACTTCACTCGATCCCATGCCGCCGGCCTCGGCCCGCTACGTTCGTGTTTTGACCATCGCCGGCTCCGACAGCGGGGGCGGTGCCGGCATCCAGGCCGACCTCAAAACCTTCAGTGCCCTGGGCTGCTATGGCATGACGGTCATCACCGCGCTGACCGCCCAAAACACCCAGGGCGTCAGCGGCATTCATGCGGTGCCGCCCGAGTTCCTCAAGGCCCAACTGCAGGCGGTGCTCGACGACATCGGTGTCGATGCGGTCAAGATCGGCATGCTGCACGCCCC
>JAXITB010000325.1:0-3675 GCA_034680305.1 Polaromonas sp.
ATGAGCCTGCGTGAGCTCATGAACGCCCTGCGCGAAACCTACTGCGGCACCCTGGGCGTCGAGTACATGTACACCACCGACATGGCGCAAAAGCGCTGGTGGCAGCAAAAGCTCGAGTCGCTGCGCAGCAAGCCCACCTTCAATGCCGAGAAGAAAAAGCACATCCTTGATCGTCTGACGGCGGCCGAAGGACTCGAGCGCTACTTGCACACCAAATATGTGGGCCAAAAGCGCTTCTCGCTCGAAGGTGGCGAGAGCTTCATCGCTGCGATGGACGAGCTGATCCAGCAGGCCGGTGCGCAGGGCGTGCAGGAGATCGTGATTGGCATGGCCCACCGGGGCCGCCTGAACGTGCTGGTCAACACCCTGGGCAAGATGCCCGGTGACCTGTTCGCCGAGTTCGATCACACTGCTCCGGAAGATCTGCCGGCCGGTGACGTCAAATATCACCAGGGCTTTTCCTCGGACGTGACCACCCCCGGCGGCCCGGTGCACCTGAGTCTGGCGTTCAACCCCTCGCACCTGGAGATCGTCAACCCGGTGGTTGAAGGCTCGGTGCGTGCCCGCATGGATCGGCGCGGCGACCCCAAGGGCAAGCAGGTGCTGCCGGTTCTGGTTCACGGCGATGCCGCCTTCGGCGGGCAGGGCGTCAACCAGGAAACCCTGGCTCTGGCTCAGACCCGCGGTTATGCCACTGGCGGCACGGTGCACATCATCATCAATAACCAGATCGGCTTTACCACTTCTGATCCGCGCGATATGCGCTCGACGGTGTTTTGTACCGACATCGTCAAGATGGTGGAAGCGCCGGTGCTGCATGTCAACGGCGACGACCCCGAGGCGGTGGTGCTGGCCACCCAACTGGCGCTGGAGTACCGCATGGTCTTCGGCCAGGACGTGGTGGTCGACATCACCTGTTTCCGCAAGCTCGGCCATAACGAGCAGGACACGCCGAGCCTGACTCAGCCCCTGATGTACAAGAAGATCGCCCAACACCCAGGCACGCGCAGGCTGTATGCCGACAAGCTGGCCGCGCAGGGCTTGGGCGCCACCCTTGGCGACGACATGGTCAAGGCCTACCGGGCCGCGATGGACGCAGGCAAGCACACGGTCGATCCGGTGCTGACCAACTTCAAGAGCAAGTACGCGGTGGACTGGTCGCCCTTCCTGGGCAAGAAATGGACGGATGCGGGCGACACCGCCATCCCGCTGGCCGAGTGGAAGCGCCTGGCCGAAAAGATCACCACCATCCCGGCCTCGGTGGCCCCGCATCAGTTGGTCAAAAAGGTCTATGACGACCGTGCCGCCATGGGCCGTGGCGACATCAACGTCGACTGGGGGATGGGCGAGCACATGGCCTTTGCCTCGCTGGTGGCCAGTGGCTATCCGGTGCGCTTGTCGGGGGAGGACTGCGGTCGCGGCACCTTCACCCACCGCCACGCGGTCATTCACGACCAGAACCGCGAGAAGTGGGACACCGGCAGCTATGTGCCCCTGCAGAACGTGGCCGAGAACCAGGCGCCGTTCGTCGTCATTGACTCCATCTTGTCGGAAGAGGCGGTGCTGGCCTATGAGTACGGCTATGCGTCCAATGACCCCAACACGCTGGTGATCTGGGAGGCGCAGTTTGGCGACTTTGCCAACGGCGCGCAGGTGGTGATCGATCAGTTCATCGCCTCTGGCGAGGTCAAGTGGGGCCGGGTCAACGGCATCACCCTCATGCTGCCGCACGGCTACGAGGGCCAAGGCCCTGAGCACAGTTCGGCGCGGGTCGAGCGCTTCATGCAGCTGGCCGCTGACACCAATATGCAGATCGTGCAGCCCACCACGGCCAGCCAGATCTTCCATGTGCTGCGTCGGCAGATGGTGCGCAATCTGCGCAAGCCGCTGATCATCTTCACGCCCAAATCGCTGCTGCGTAACAAGGACGCCACCTCGCCGGTGTCCGAGTTCACCAAGGGTGGCTTCCAAACGGTGATTCCTGAGAACAAGGCGCTCAAGGCCGACAAGGTCAAGCGCGTGATTGCCTGCTCGGGCAAGGTCTACTACGACCTGGTGAAAAAGCGCGAAGACAAGGGCGCGGACGACGTGGCCATCATCCGCGTCGAACAGCTCTACCCTTTCCCGCACAAGGCCTTTGGGGCCGAGCTCAAGAAGTACCCCAACGCCAGCGAGGTGGTGTGGTGCCAGGACGAGCCACAGAACCAGGGCGCCTGGTTCTTCATCCAGCACAACATCCACGAGAACATGCTCGACGGCCAGCGCTTGGGCTATGCCGGCCGTGCGGCCTCGGCATCACCGGCCGTTGGCTACTCGCACCTGCACCAGGACCAGCAAAAGGCCCTGATCGAGGCGGCTTTCGGCAAGCTCAAGGGCTTCGTGCTGTCCAAGTGATCCGGCTGGATCCATTCTGAACAACCCCGCGTTCAATCAATACAGAGATCAAGAAAATGGCAATCGTAGAAGTCAAGGTTCCGCAGCTGTCCGAATCCGTGGCCGAGGCCACCTTGCTGCAGTGGAAGAAAAAAGCCGGCGAGGCGGTCGCTGCCGATGAGATCCTCATCGAGATCGAGACCGACAAAGTGGTGATGGAAGTGCCGGCACCGGCCGGCGGCGTGCTGGCCGAATTGGTGGTCGGCGACGGTGGCACCGTGGTGGCCAATCAGCTGATTGCGCGCATCGACACCGCCGCCGTGGCGGGCGCCCCCGCTGCTGCGGCCGCACCGGCGGCGCCTGCGGCGGCTGCACCGGCGCCTGCTGCCGCACCCGCTTCCTCCAACGGCGGCGCCATGGCCGGCGTGGCCATGCCGGCTGCGGCCAAGCTCATGGCCGACCATCAACTGGCCGCTGGCTCGGTGGCAGGCAGCGGCCGCGATGGTCGGGTGACCAAGGGGGATGTGTTGGCCGCGGTGTCCAGGCCGGCGGCGGCCTCGCCCATCCCCACCGGCGTGCCTACGGCCGCCCTGCCCCAGGTCGCTGGCCCCTCGGTGGACCTGGGCCAGCGGCCCGAGCAGCGTGTGGCCATGACCCGCCTGCGCGCCCGCATCGCCGAGCGCCTGCTGCAGTCTCAAGCCACCAACGCCATCCTGACGACCTTCAATGAGGTCAATATGGCGCCGGTCATGGAAATGCGCAAGCGCTTCCAGGACAAGTTCGAGAAGGAGCACGGCGTCAAGATCGGCTTCATGAGCTTCTTCGTGAAGGCGGCGGTCCATGCCCTCAAGAAGTTCCCGGTTCTCAATGCCAGCGTGGACGGCAACGACATCGTCTACCACGGTTACTTTGACATTGGCATCGCGGTGGGCTCGCCCCGCGGTCTGGTGGTGCCCATCTTGCGTAACGCCGATCAGATGAGCTTTGCCGACATCGAAAAGAAGATCGCCGAATACGGCGCCAAGGCACGCGACGGCAAGCTGGGCATTGAAGAAATGACTGGCGGCACCTTCTCCATCTCCAACGGCGGCACCTTCGGCTCCATGCTGTCAACGCCCATCATCAACCCGCCGCAGTCGGCCATTTTGGGTGTGCATGCCACCAAGGACCGCGCGGTGGTGGAAAACGGGCAGATCGTGGTGCGTCCCATGAACTATCTGGCCATGAGCTATGACCACCGCATCATCGACGGCCGTGAGGCGGTGCTGGGGCTGGTGGCCATGAAGGAAGCGCTGGAAGATC
>JAXITB010000326.1:0-3673 GCA_034680305.1 Polaromonas sp.
CTACACCGAACACCATTTCCACGCGGTGCGAACCATCTTCCCGAACATCTCGATTTCGGCGAGTAAGCACGGCGGCCTGGTGTCGCAGTTGTTCCCGATCTCCGCCGACCGCTGCATCACGGTGCAAAACCATGTCTCCACCCAGGATCCTTCCCTCATGAGCGCCGAAGAACTCGAGGCGACGCGCAAGCGCATCGAGCTCTACACGGCGGTGGTGGCCGACGAGGACTACCACACCAGCTTCAGTATTCAGGAAGGGCTGGCCGCCGGCGCCAACACCGAAATGCTGTTCGGCCGCAACGAAGGAGGCGCGCAAAACTGGCACCGCTCGGTGGCGCACTATGTCGAGCAGTACCGCGCCAGCCGCAAGCCCTGAGCCCCATACAAAACAGGAGGAGAGCACCCCATGTCAGATTCCCAGACGCTGCAAGAGCGCATCGCCCGCGTGGAGGACCGGCAGGCCCTGCGCGAGTTGGCCTCGCAATACAACTTTTCGATCGACGACCGCGACCTCGACACGGTGGGCTCGCTGTTCACCGAAAACGCCTACTTCGGCTCGCATGACGGAGCCATGGGCGCGACCGGCAGGCAGGCCATCGTCGACCAGTTCAAGTTGCGCTTTTCAGTGCTGGGCGCCACCAACCACTTCAGCCACGACCAGGTGGTGAGGTTTGAAAGCGCCACCCGCGCCCGCGGTCAGGTGGCCTCGCACGCAGAGGTCTGGCGTAACGGCCGCGCCATGCTGACCGCGCTGCGATACACCGACCTGTACGACAAGAGCGAGGGCGGCGTCTGGCGATTTGCCGAGCGCAAGCTGTCCTTCATGTACTACGTCGACATCAAAGACTACGCCCAGGTGCTGGGCGTGCTCGACCGCAACCGCGCCGGCCCGGTGCCGCAGCCGGCCGACTGGCCGGAAAACACCCCCACCTTCCGGGCCTACATGCAAAAAGCAGGCTGAAGTCTGCGCCCGGCGCCGCTGATTCACAAAGGAAAACCATGGTCATCGATCCCCAGCAAATGGACTTTCGCGATCTGCATCACCTGCTGGCCGGGGCCGTGGTGCCCCGCCCCATCGCAATGGTCTCCACTCTCAGCGAAGAGGGCGTGAGCAACATCGCGCCGCTCAGCTCGATCAGCATCGCCAGCGTGATGCCGCCGGTGCTGAGCTTTTCGCTGTCGACGCGGCGGCGCAAGCAGGGCGAAAAGAAGGACACCCTGCGCAATATCGAATTTCGCAAGTCCTTCGTGGTCAATGTGCCAGTACCCGAAAGCATGGCCGAGGCCATGAACCTGTCGGGCGCCGAGTTCCCGCCCGACGTCAGTGAATTTGACCAAACTGGCCTGACGGCCGTCCAGGCCACGCTGATTGATGCGCCCATGATCCTGGAGGCGCCGGTCAGCTTCGAATGTAAGCTGCTGCAGATCATCGAATTTGGCGAACACCCCAGCGTCTCCAGCCTGGTGCTTGGCCAGGTGCTCAAGTGCCATGTGAAGGACGAATTCGTGCGCGACGGCGAGCTGCAGCCCAGCCTGATGAAGCCCATCGGCCGTCTGCTCGAGCCCTACTGCCGCACCCGCGACACCTTTGAAATCAAGGTCGAATACACGCTCTGAGGAGGACGCACAACTTGGTCAGAGGGTGAGCTGACTCTGGGTATGGATGACGCGGACGGGCGGATTGGGCCAGGACGAGTTTCCAGGGCTGTCCCGACCCAATCAAAGCGCGACTGAGCGATCCGGCCGGCAACGTCTTTGAGGGCCTGCACGGCCCTCGATAATGACGGCTGCTCTACGCCTACCCATGACCGACTCCGATCCTTCCCCAACCCCGAGCGCCCCTCACCTGCGCCCCATCAAGAGCTATGTACTGCGTGCCGGCCGCATGGGGCCAGGGCAGTTGCGGGCCTTTGACCTCTACGGCCCGCACTTTCTGGTGCCCTACCAAAAGGCCCTTCTGGATGTACGCGTGACTTTTGGTCGCGATGCGCCGTTGATCCTCGAAATTGGTTTCGGCATGGGCGATGCCACCGCGCACATTGCGCGGCACCGACCGGGCGACAACTTTCTGTGTTGCGAAGTCCATGCGCCGGGCGTCGGTGCGCTGCTCAAGCGCTGCGGCCAAGAGGAGATCGCCAACATCCGGATCGTGCAGCATGACGCGGTCGAAGTACTCGACCACATGATCGCCCCCGATGGCCTCGATGGCGTGCACCTGTTTTTTCCTGACCCTTGGCACAAAGCCCGCCACCACAAACGGCGGCTGGTGCAGCCACCCTTCATCGCCAAGCTGCTGACACGCCTCAAGCCCGGCGGCTACCTGCACTGCGCCACCGACTGGCAGCCCTATGCCGAACAGATGCTGCAGGTGCTCTCAGACGAGCTGGGGCTGGTCAACACCGCTGCCGACTACGCGCCCAAGCCCGACTACCGGCCCCTGACCAAATTCGAGCACCGGGGCATCAAGCTGGGCCACGGTGTGTGGGACCTGGTGTTCCGGCGCCGATAAACGCCGCTTTCGGCCCACCATGGCCCATCAAGCCAAGAACCCGACGATTGCCATGCGCGCGGGCGTCTCGCCCAGTTGCCTGGCGCTGCCACGTGTGCGCGTGAGTCCCTGGGCCACGGTGCTGGACCACCTGGCCGAGCGCCTACCGGCCATCGCCCGGGCGCAGTGGCAGCAACGCATGAGGGACGGCGCGGTACTGGACGAGGCCGGGCAGCCGCTGGCGCCCGATGCGCCCTACGTCAACGGCGCCCGGGTGTACTACTGGCGCGAGCTGCCCCAGGAAGACCCCATTCCATTTGAGGCGAGCGTCGTTTTTGAGGATGAACACCTGGTGGTGGCCGACAAGCCGCATTTCCTGCCGGTCACGCCCGGCGGGCGTTATGTGCGCCAGACTCTGCTGGTTCGCCTCAAGGAGCAGCTCGGCTGCGCCGACCTGAGCCCGCTGCACCGCATTGACCGCGAAACCGCCGGACTGGTGGTGCTGAGCAAGCGGCCACAAGACCGGGACGCCTACCAGAGCCTGTTTCGCCAGCGGCTGGTGCACAAGGTCTATCAGGCGGTGGCCGGCTGGCGCGCAGATTTGAGTTTTCCACTCAGCCGTGAAAGCCACATCCTGGAAGACGAACAGGCCTTCTACCGCATGCGCGAAGCCACCAGCGACGAAAGCCTGCCTCCCAACAGCCACACCCGCATTGACCTGCTTGAGCAAAGCGGCGCGCGCGCGCTCTACCGACTCGAGCCGACCAGCGGCAAGCGTCACCAACTGCGGGTTCACATGAACGCGCTGGGCCTGCCCATCGAAGGCGACCAGTTCTACCCCGTCGTGCGCCGCGGCCCCGAAGAGCGCGAAGACTTCCAGTGGCCGCTGCAACTTCTGGCCCAGTCGCTGGCCTTCAAAGACCCGGTGAGTGGTCAGGCGAGGGTGTTTGAATCGGGATTGCGTTTGAACTGGGTGGGCGAAGCAGGCTGAGCATGGTGTGCAGGGCGAGCGCAGCGCCTGACCGAGTGCCCCATCGCCGCGAGGGCGCGGCTCCCACTGCCCACCTTCACGGCTCGCGTGTCCGCTACCACTCCCCAACCTTGACGGCTCGCGTATCTCTCCTTTGTGGGAGCACCGCCCTCGGTGCGATGCGGCCCCTGATCAGACACCGCCCTTGACCAGAG
>JAXITB010000327.1:0-3670 GCA_034680305.1 Polaromonas sp.
CTCAAATGCTTTGCGGCCCTGGCCATGATGGCGACCTTGGTTTACGGCCGGCCTTATGCCGCCGACCGCGACATGCTGCGCGGCGGCGAGTTCTTCACCTTGGGTCTGTTCTCCCTGCTGGGTGCTTTCCTCATGATTTCCGGGCACAACTTTCTGGTGCTCTACATGGGGCTGGAGCTCATGACCCTGTCGAGCTATGCCCTGGTGGCATTGCGCCGCGATGATGCGCGCGCGACCGAGGCGGCCATGAAGTATTTTGTGCTTGGCGCCCTGGCGTCGGGCTTTTTGCTCTACGGGCTGTCCATGATTTATGGCGCCACGGGTAGCCTGGATGTGGCCGAGGTATTCAAGGCCATCGCCAGCCGTGAGGTCAAGCACCAGGTGCTGGTTTTTGGCCTGGTCTTCGTGGTCGCCGGTCTGGCTTTCAAGATCGGTGCCGTACCCTTTCACATGTGGTTGCCCGATGTCTATCATGGTGCGCCTACGGCGGTGACGCTGGCCATCGGCGCTGCGCCGCAACTGGCGGCCTTTGCCATGGTGATCCGTATCTTGGTTCAGGGCTTGATGCCCTTGGCCATCGACTGGCAGCAGATGCTTGGTGTGCTGGCCGTCTGCTCCCTGCTGGTGGGCAATCTGGCCGCTGTGGCACAGACCAACCTCAAGCGCATGCTGGCCTTTTCAACCATTGCGCAGATGGGCTTTTTTCTGCTGGCGATGCTCGCTGGCGTGGTCGGTGGCGACAAGGTCAATGCCCAGTCGGCCTATGGCGCCGCGATGTTCTATGTGGTCACCTATGTGCTCACCACTTTGGCCGTCTTCGGCGTGATCATGCTCCTGGCCCGTGAAGGCTTTGAGTCCGAGGAAATCAGCGATCTGGCGGGCCTGAATCAGCGCAGCCCCCTGTATGCCGGGGTCATGGCCGTCGGCATGTTTTCGCTGGCCGGCGTGCCGCCTTTGGTTGGGTTTTATGCCAAGTTGTCGGTGATCGATGCGCTCTTGTCGGCCCAGGGCAGTGAGTATCTTTACCTGGCCTTGTTTGCGGTGCTGGTCTCGCTGGTGGGGGCGTTTTACTACCTGCGCGTGGTCAAGGTCATGTACTTTGACCCCGCGCCAGCTCACTTGCGTGGCGAGATCGTGGCGGCCCAGGATGTTCGGGTGGTGCTCAGCCTGAACGGCGCCCTCATTTTGCTGCTGGGCTTGCTGCCAGGGGGATTGATGACTTTGTGCGCCGAGTCCATGGCCAGCGTGATCAAATCCCTGGGTACTTAAGGACTGGCGATTGGCATGAATTCCTCGACCCTGGTGTGGACGGTGATCGTGATGTCGCTCGTGGCGGCTAATTTGCCGTTTTTGAGTAATCGCCTGTTCTTGGTGCGGACCATGGCGGGCCCCAAATCGCTGGCCCTGCGCCTGCTCGAATTGGTCTTGCTGTACGCCTTGGTTGGCCTTGTGGCGCTCGCCCTGGAGCAGCGGATCGGGCAGGTGGCGCCGCAGGGTTGGGAGTTCTATGCGGTCACGGCCTGCCTCTTCCTGACGCTGGCCTTCCCAGGCTTTGTCTACCGTTATCTCTACCGGCGCTCTTGAGCGAGCGTCTGTGAATCCAGGCGCCTCCTCGCCAGACGACGCGCATTTACGGGAAGAGGCCGTCTCCAGCCAGGAAATTTTCCGTGGGCACTTCTTGGTGGCCCGTCGAGATGAGGTCAGATTGCCTGATGGCCGACTGGCCTCCCGCGAATACGTTTGTCACCCGGGTGCGGTGGTGGTGGTGGCCGAGTTGCCCGATGGGCGCTATGTGCTCGAGCGGCAGTGGCGTTACCCGCTGGGCCGGGCCTTCACCGAGTTTCCGGCTGGCAAGCTCGACCCAGGCGAAGACCCTTGGCTGTGCGCCCAGCGTGAATTGCGCGAGGAAACGGGTTATTCGGCCCGCCATTGGGCCTATGCGGGTCCGGTCCACCTGGCCATTGCCTATTCCACCGAGGTCATCCACCTCTTTTTTGCGCGCGGCCTCAGCGCGGGAGAGCGTCAACTCGACGAGGGCGAGTTCCTCGATGTGTTCGCCGCCAGCCTGGAGCAATTGCTGGGCTGGGCGCAAAGCGGCGCGCTGACCGACGCCAAGACCCTGTTTTGTCTCTTGTGGGCCCAGAACGTGCGTTCGGGCGCCTGGTCGCTTCAATGGCGCGAGGTCTCCGAGGCCGAGCGCCGGGTTGAAAGACCGTGACTGGCGCCCAGTCCGGCATCGGCGCGATAATTCCGTCATGAAAGTTCTGGACCTCAAGTGCGCCCACCAGCATGTGTTTGAAGGCTGGTTTGCTTCGGAGGATGATTTTCAGTCTCAGTTGGGTCGGGGGCTGGTCAGCTGCCCGATCTGCGGCGACGCCAGCATTGAAAAGCAACTCAGCGCACCGCGCCTGAATCTGGGAGCGGCTGCGCCTGCGGCCCAGGCTGGACCAGGCCTGCCGTCTGTGCCCCAGGGGATGGAGGCGGCCATGGGCACGCCCCAGCTTCAAGCCCTGTGGCTCAAGGCCATGCGAGAAGTGGTCGCGCGCACGGAAGACGTGGGCGAACAGTTTGCCGAAGTCGCTCGGCAGATCCACCACGGACAAGCCCCCGAGCGCGGCATACGCGGCCGCACCTCTGCCGAAGAGGCGGCGGCCCTGCTCGACGAGGGCATTGCCGTCATGCCCTTGATGCTGCCCGATGCCCTGAAAGAGCCGCTGCAATAGCGAGCGGCCCCGGCCTCAGAGCAGATCAGCCTTTGTATTCGGCACGCAGAATCTTGGCCGCCTCGGTCATGGCGCGCAGTTTGCCATCAGCCACCTCGCGGGGCAGGTACTTCATGCCGCAGTCGGGCGCCAAAATCACCTGTTCGGGCTTGATGAACTGCAGGGCCCGCTTGACCCGGGCGGCGACCACCACCGGCGATTCGATCGCCGGGTCTTCCAGATTCAGGCAGCCCACCATGATCTGCTTGCCCGGCAGACTTTGAAGCACTGAGCAGTCGAGGTTCGACTGCGCGGTTTCAATCGAAATCTGCTGGCAACTGCAGGCCGCCAGTTCGGGCAGGAAGTTGTAGCCATTGGGCCGGGCGTGGATGATGGCGGCGTAGCCAAAGCAGATGTGCACCGCTGTCGCGCCGGTAACACCTTCGAGTGCCCGGTTGAGCGCGCGTATGCCGTACTCGCGGGCCTTCTCAGGCCGCGCCTGCAGGTAGGGCTCGTCGACCTGGACCACGTCGGCACCGTGAGCAAACAGGTCTTTGATTTCCTCATTGATGGCGACCGCATAGTCCATGGCAGCCTCTTCCTCGGAAGCGTAAAAATCGTTTTGTGCCTGCTGCAGCATGGTGAAGGGGCCGGGTACCGTGATCTTGACCTGGCGCGTGGTGTGCTTTTTCAGAAACAGCAGGTCTTCGACTTCGATGGGACGCGCCCGCTTGATCTTGCCGACGATGCGGGGCACCGGGTTGGGGTGGCCCGAGCGGTCCAGCGCGGTGCCGGGGTTGTCGATGTCCACGCCTTCGAGCGCGGTGGCGATGCGGTTGGAATAGCTCTCGCGACGGATCTCGCCGTCGGTGATGATGTCCAGACCGGCATCTTCCTGCGCCTTGATGGCCAGCACGGTGGCATCGTCCATCGCCTGCTGCAGATGGGGCTCGGCCACCCGCCAGAGC
>JAXITB010000328.1:0-3667 GCA_034680305.1 Polaromonas sp.
ACCAACTGTGCCAACAAGCGGCAATAGGCCGCTGCGAAGACCTCCAAGGGCTGCGATTGGTGAGTCAGTCGCAACTGCCGCAAGCCGGCTTGAACGGCTTGCTCCATATCGCCCTGGGCCCCCACCGCCAGGACGACCGGCGCCAGACCCACCAGGCCGCCGATGGACGCGGTGTCGTGGCCGGCCTGGCCGGCGCACTGATGCGCGGGTACGCCGCGGGCCCAGTTGGCGAAAAAGTCGCGGTGGTAAGACTCGGCATAGGTGTCTTTGTGGCTGCCTTCGGTCGTCATGAACTGCACATACTCACCCAGAAAGTCGGCGGTGTCGTGGCCTTTCATGCGGCACAGCGAACGCACCACCAAGCGCGCGCACAGCGCATTGAGGGTGTTTTCGCCAGCCTGCATGCCCTGGTGGTAATGCCGGCCTGTCGGCCCCCAATGGTGCTTTTTCCCTTTGAGGATGACTTCGCCCACCACGTCTCCCGCCTGATTGCCCCGGCCCGCGCGGGAGGTACTCGACAAGGACATGATCGAGCTCGGGTGCACTTCTTTGGGCGCCTGGTAGTCCCGTATCACTCCGAAATCGCGCTGCAGCTCAGACAGCCGGTAGTACCAGTGCACCGGCATGGCCAGCGCGTCGCCGACCATCATGCCCCAGAGGGCGCCGCGCACCCGGTCGGCTGTGCTTGGGGGTTGGGTGGGAAGTGATGGGCTCATGGCTGGCTGTGGGCAAATCGGTCTATTAGAACCGACCGCGCACAAACAAAGTCAGATCGCCACCAACTGTCGCACGCCCTCGTCCTGCATCTGGCTGCCCAGGCCCCGGGCAATGAACTGGCCGCGCTCCATCACCAGGTAGTCATCGGCCAACTCCTGGGCGAAGTCGTAATACTGCTCGACCAGCAAAATGGCCATGTCACCCCGATCGGCGAGCATGCGGATCACGCGCCCAATGTCTTTGATGATGCTCGGCTGTATGCCTTCGGTCGGTTCATCGAGGATCAGCAGCTTGGGCTTGGCCGCCAGCGCTCTGGCGATGGCCAACTGCTGCTGCTGGCCGCCGGAGAGGTCGCCGCCGCGCCGGCCCAGCATCTGCTTGAGTACCGGGAACAACTCGAACAACTCGGCCGGTATCGGTTCGCTGGCGCTCTTGTAGGCCAGGCCCATGCGCAGGTTCTCCTCCACACTCAGGCGGGCGAAGATCTCGCGGCCCTGGGGCACATAGCCGATGCCGGCGCGGGCACGCTCATATGGCGTCGCTTTGCTGATGTCTGCGCCGCCCAAGCCTATGGAGCCGCTGCGGATCGGGATCAGTCCCATCAGGCTCTTGAGCAGGGTGGTCTTGCCCACCCCGTTGCGTCCAAGAAGCACGGTGACCTTACCCAGTTGGGTCTTGAGGCTGACATCGCGCAGGATGTGCGAGCCGCCGTAGTACTGCTGGATGTTGCGGACTTCAAGCATGGAGAAACCGGTGGTGTGTGGCGCTGCTCATCGGCCGAGATAGACCTCAATCACCCGCTCATCGGCCTGCACCTGATCGAGCGTGCCTTGGGCCAGCACCGAGCCGTCACACAGCACGGTGACGATGTCGCTGATGGTCTTGATGAAGCCCATGTCGTGCTCGACCACCATCAGCGAGTGCTTGCCCTTCAGACCGAGGAAGAGTTCGGCGGTGCGCGCCGTCTCTTCGTCAGTCATGCCTGCTACGGGTTCGTCGAGCAGCAGCAGCTTGGGGTCTTGCATCAACAGCATCCCAATCTCGAGCCACTGCTTTTGTCCGTGGCTGAGTGTGCCGGCCAGGCGAAGCAGGCCGTCGGCCAGATTGATGGTGTGCAGCACCTCGGCGAGTCTGTCGCTTTGCGCACTGTCGAGCCGGAAAAACATGGACGAAGCCACGCCCTTGTGGGTCTTGAGCGCGAGCTCCAGGTTTTCAAACACCGTCAGCTGCTCAAAGACCGTGGGCTTCTGGAACTTGCGGCCTATGCCCATTTGCGCGATGTCAGCTTCTCGATGACGCAGCAGGTCGATGGTGCTGCCGAAAAACACGCTGCCCTCGTCGGGGCGGGTCTTGCCGGTGATGATGTCCATCATGGTGGTCTTGCCCGCGCCGTTGGGGCCGATGATGCAGCGCAGTTCGCCCGCGGCAATGTCGAGATTGAGCTTGTTGATGGCCTTGAAACCGTCAAAGCTCACGCTCACGTCTTCCAAGTAGAGGATGGCGCCGTGGGTGGTGTCGACCTCACCAGCCCGTGCGATGCGGGCAAAGCCGGAGCTCCGGCCGCCCGATTCGGTTTGGCCCAAGGCGCTCCGCTGCGCATGCTCGGACAGGCGCCGCGATCCCAGTTCCTGCAGGTCGGGCGTCATTTCAGTGGCCCTTCCTGAACTTGCGCAGCGTGGCCATCAGGGTGCCCGGCTGGCGCAGCAGGCCCATGATGCCGGCCGGGAGGAAAAGCGTCACCGCGATGAAAAGGGCGCCCAGGAAATAAAGCCAAAACTCCGGCGCTGTGACGGTTAGCCAACTCTTGGCGCCGTTGACCGCGAAGGCGCCGATGATCGGCCCGATCAGGGTGCCCCGGCCACCCACAGCCGCCCAGATCGCCATCTCAATGGATTGCGCCGGGCTCATTTCACTCGGGTTGATGATGCCCACCTGAGGCACATACAGGGCACCGGCCACGCCGCACATGACGGCTGAGATCACCCAGATGCTCAGCTTGTAGCCGATGGGGTTGTAGCCGCTGAACATCACGCGTCCCTCGGCGTCTCGAATGGCTTGTAGCACCCGACCGAACTTGCTACTCACCAGCCACCGGGCCAGCAGGTAAAACCCGAGCAAACTCAAACCGGTGAGGACGAACAGGGTCATGCGCATTGAGGGCGTGGCCAATGGCTCGCCCAAGATGCGCTTGAAATCGGTAAAGCCATTGTTGCCGCCAAAACCAGTCTCATTGCGAAAAAACAGCAGCATGGCGGCAAAGGTCATGGCCTGGGTGATGATGGAAAAGTACACGCCCTTGATCCGCGAGCGGAAGGCAAAGTAGCCAAAGACAAAGGCAAACAAGCCGGGCACCAAGACGATCAGCACGAGCGTGGCGACAAAGCTGTCACTCAAGGCCCAATGCCAGGGCAGCTCTTTCCAGTCCAGAAAGACCATGAAGTCGGGCAGATCGCTCTTGTAGTTGCCGTCGCGTCCGATCTGGCGCATCAGGTACATGCCCATCACATAGCCGCCGAGCGCAAAGAACAGGCCGTGGCCCAGGCTCAAGATGCCGGTGTAACCCCAAATCAGATCCATGGCCAGAGCGCAGATGGCGTAGCACATGATCTTGCCCAGCAGGGCCACCATGTAATCGCTTAAGTGAAAAGCGCTTTCTTCTGGCACCACGAGGTTCAGCCAGGGTGCGATCGCGCAAACGGCAATCAGCGCCGCCACAAAGGCGACCCAGCCCCTGCGGCTGAGCAGCGCCGGCGGGCGGGGCAGTTCAATAGGGGATATCTGCATATCAGGCCTCGGCGTTGCGGCCCTTCATGGCGAAGATGCCCTGCGGGCGCTTCTGAATGAAGACGATGATCAACACCAACACGGTGATCTTGGCCAACACGGCGCCGCTCCAGCCTTCCAGGAACTTGTTGAGCACTCCCAGGCCCAAGGCGGCATAGACGGTGCC
>JAXITB010000329.1:0-3667 GCA_034680305.1 Polaromonas sp.
GCCTGTCGATCCCGGGCTTCGATCGGGTCTCTGCTTGGGCGGCTGGTTGTTTGGCCCCGGCGCCTTAAACTTCGCCCATGGTCAAGAGTTTCCAGTACAGCAAGGCGCCGGCGCATCTGATTCGCCGCGCCCATCAGATTGCGGTGGCCCTGTTCATGGACGAGGCGGCCGCCTTCGGCGTGACGCCGGTGCAGTTTGCGATCCTTAACGCGCTGATGGACAGCCCCGGGCAGGATCAGGTCAGCCTGGCCGCCCGAGTGGCTTTCGATGCGGCCACTTCGGGCTCGGTCATTGGCCGGCTGGAGACCAAGGGCTGGGTGCGCCGTCAGGCCGATCCCCTCGATCGTCGGCGCAAGCGTCTGTGGATCACGCCGCAGGGCAGGGCGGTTGCGCTGCAAATGAAGCGCGCCGCCACCAACACCCAAAAGCGCCTGCTGGCCCCGCTCGAAGCGGCCGAGCGTGAACAACTGACTACCCTGCTCGGCAAGTTGATGGCCGGGCATGAAGGGCACGACCCATTTCAGCCCTGAGCGACGGTCCTGGGGCGGCTGTCTGCCTTGGGCCCTTGGCGGGGCATGGGCTCTGAGACAATCGCCCGATGAGCTCAGACCTGACCGCGAACGCCGACCCTTCTACTGCAAGCACTCCCCGTGTGGGCTTTGTGAGTCTCGGGTGCCCCAAGGCACTGACCGACTCCGAGCTCATTTTGACGCGACTCAGTGCCGAGGGGTATCAGACCTCCAAAACCTTTGACGGCGCCGATCTGGTGATCGTCAACACCTGTGGCTTCATTGACGAAGCGGTCAAGGAGAGCCTGGACACCATCGCGGAGGCCCTGGCCGAAAACGGGCGAGTGATCGTGACCGGCTGCCTGGGCGCCAAGACAGCCGAGGGCGGCGACAACCTGGTTCGCAGCTTGCATCCGAGCGTGCTGGCAGTCACCGGTCCCCACGACACCGAGGCGGTGATGGATGCGGTCCACCGCAACCTGCCCAAGCCGCATGATCCCTTTGTCGACTTGGTGCCACAGCCTGCGGCAGGCATCAAGCTCACGCCGCGGCACTATGCCTATTTGAAGATCAGTGAGGGCTGCAATCACCGCTGCACCTTCTGCATCATCCCCTCGATGCGCGGTGACTTGGTCTCCCGCCCCATCGGCGATGTGCTCAAAGAAGCCCAGGCGCTTTTTGAGAGCGGGGTCAAGGAGTTGCTGGTCATCAGTCAGGACACCTCCGCTTACGGAGTGGACCTGCAGTACCGCACCGGTTTTTGGGACGGCCGACCCCTGAAGACGCGCACTTTGGAGTTGGTGCGCGCCCTGGGTGAGTTGGCCGCCCCGCATGGCGCGTGGGTGCGCCTGCATTACGTCTACCCTTACCCCAGCGTCGACGAGATCATCCCGCTCATGGCGCAAGGCTTGGTGTTGCCCTATCTGGATGTGCCTTTGCAGCACAGCCACCCCGAGGTGCTCAAGCGGATGAAGCGACCGGCCAGTGGTGAAAAAAACCTCGACCGCATCGCGGCCTGGCGCGAGCAGTGCCCGCAGTTGGTGGTGCGCAGCACGTTCATCGTCGGATTTCCAGGCGAAACCGAGGCGCAGTTCGAGCATTTGCTCGACTTCATGCGCCAGGCCCGCATCGATCGGGCTGGCTGTTTTGCCTACAGTCCGGTGCAGGGTGCGGCTGCCAATGCGCTGTCTGACCCCCTGCCCGAAGCGGTGCGGCAGGAGCGGCGCGCGCGCTTCATGGCGGTGGCCGAAGAGGTGTCCAGCCAGAAGCTGCGCGAGCGCATTGGCTCGACCATGCAGGTCCTGGTCGATTCAGCGCCCTCGCTTGGGCGCAAGGGCGCCCTGGGCCGAAGCTATGCCGATGCCCCTGAAATCGATGGTCTGGTTCGCTTGCTCCCGCCGCAGAAGATCAGCAAGACCCTCAAAGCCGGGCAATTCACCCAGGCGCGTGTGGTGGGCACCGAGGGCCATGACTTGCTGGCCTTGCCCATTTGAAGCGTTTGCTCAAGGCCGGTGTGCGGCGGTTTCATGGCTGCTCGTTCTGCCATGAAAAAAGCCGCTGAGTTCCAGCGGCTTTTTGGTTTTTCTTGTTCTTCTTGTTTTTTCTTCTTCTTGGCAAGAAAAAAGTGTGTTGATGGTGCCCAGGAGAGGACTCGAACCTCCACGCCTCTCAGCGCTAGTACCTGAAACTAGTGCGTCTACCAATTCCGCCACCTGGGCAACGGCCGGCAGTGTACCATCCTGACAGCGGGTTTGGCGCCAAGCGCTGAAATTTTCCGGACGCCCCGCAGTCCCAGTCCCGCTGGCCTGGCCAGCTCATGAGAGAACACCCATCAAGACGATACATCCCTCCAGCGGCGCCACAGCGGCCCTGCTGACTGAATTTGAAGGCACGGTCTTCGGTCACCGTGACGGTCACGGCTTCGTGCAGCGCGACGATGCGCAGCCCGACATCTATCTACCGCCCAATGAGATGCGGGCGGTTTTGCACAAGGACCGTGTCAAGGCGCGGGTGGTGCGCCATGACCGCAAGGGTCGGCCCGAGGGCCGCGTCACGGAGATTATCGAGCGATCGACCAACCCCATCATTGGGCGGCTGCTGCAAGAAGGCGGCGTTTGGCTGGTCGCCCCCGAGGACAAGCGATACGGCCAGGATGTGCTGGTCCCTAAACACGCCATCGGCACGGCCCGCGTGGGCCAGGTGGTGGTGGTGGAACTGACGGAGCCGCCCGCCTTGTTTGGTCAGCCGGTTGGTCGGGTGCGTGAAGTGCTCGGCGAAATTGACGACCCGGGCATGGAGATTGAAATTGCGGTGCGCAAGTACGGCGTGCCCCACGAATTCAGCGACGAAGCGATGGCCCTGGCCCGGGCGCTGCCCGATGGCGTGCGCCCGCAAGACAAGCACGACCGGGTCGATCTCACCGACATCGCACTGGTCACCATCGACGGCGAAGACGCCCGCGATTTCGACGATGCGGTTTATTGTGAGCCGGCCCGCGTCGGTCGCGGCAAGGGCTGGCGCCTGTTGGTGGCCATTGCCGACGTCAGCCATTACGTCGAAAACGGCAGCCCCATCGACATCGATGCCTACGACCGCGCCACCAGCGTTTACTTCCCGCGACGGGTGATTCCCATGCTGCCGGAAAAACTCTCCAATGGGCTGTGTTCCCTCAACCCAGAGGTCGACCGCTTGTGCATGGTCTGCGACATGCTGATCACCAGCAAGGGCGAGGTGCATGCCTACCAGTTTTATCCGGCGGTCATGCACAGCCAGGCGCGGCTGACCTACACCGAGGTGGCCGCCATCTTGGCCAACACCCGTGGGCCGCAAGCCCTGCAGCGCAAGCCCTTGCTGCCCCGTTTGCTCAGTCTGCACGATGTCTATGGCGCCTTGCTCAAGGCGCGCCGTGAGCGCGGGGCGGTTGATTTCGAGACCACCGAAACGCAGATCGTCTGTGACGAGGCTGGTCACATCGACAAGATCGTGCCACGCACGCGAAACGAAGCGCACCGCCTGATCGAAGAGGCCATGCTCGCAGCCAAGGTCTGCGCGGCCGACTTCATTGCGCAAAGCCAGCAGCACGGGCTGTTTCGCGTTCATGAGGGCCCGACGCCCGAGAAAAAAGAGATCCTGCGCAACTACCTCAAGGCCATAGGCGC
>JAXITB010000330.1:0-3642 GCA_034680305.1 Polaromonas sp.
CTGTAGTCGAAGTGGTCGCCGTCGTCGAAACGGATGCGGTAGAACGGATCGAGCTGTTTGAGCGTCACGTCATCGGACAGCTTGCGCCCGGCCAGCTGCCACAGTTCTTCGAGCAGCGCGGGTACGGTGATGATGGTCGGGCCCGCATCAAACACATGCCCATCAACCCGGTGCACATAGGCCCGGCCGCCGGGCGCGTCGAGCTTTTCCAGTACCGTGACCTGCCAGCCGCGCAACTGCAGGCGAATCGCCGCGGCCAGGCCGCCAAAGCCGCTGCCAATGACCAGGGCTTTGGGCCTTTGGCCGACGCCCAGCAGTTGCTGGGTCTCGAGCATATTGACAGCGTTCATGGTGGGTCTGCTTTCGTGGCATGGGCCGGCACGACCCCCGGCATGGAAGGAAGCACGGGTGAGTCGACCCTGGGCCGCGCCGGGGCGCGGTGCATGGCCCAGCCCCAGAGCTTCTCGATCGACAACGGAAAGGCCATGAGCACATGCTCAACAATGGCCAAGCCCAACAAAGTAGCCAATAGCACCCAGCCGGTGGTGGCCGTGACAGCCCCGGTGCGTACCTCCCAGATCAGCCAGGCCAGCGTCAGTGCGGAGACGGCCAAGGTGCCAAAGAAAAATCGCGTGACCGGCCCCCGCTTGAAGTAACTGGCCAAGTAGGTCAAGTGGGCAGGCAGGTACTGGGCGCCCGTCTGCGGCACGCCCAAAAACAAATTGAGCTTGGCCGACAGGCGCATGCACCACAGCAGCGCAAAGGTGCACAGCGCCACATGATTGGGCTGGCCCAACTGCATGACCCACAGCACGGCGAAGTTCACCAGCAGCGCCACCTCGTGGTAGGCCACCGCCTGCACCGACTGCACCAGGCGCTGACTCCCCTGCGCCCCGAGCTGCAGGGCCACGCGCCTGGGGCCGGTCAGCCAGCCGGTGAGAAAGGCCAATTCATGCCAGCTCCACATCAAGATGACGCTGGCAAAGGCCAGGTAGGCCGAATCGCTGCCCGCGCTGCGCATGCTGTAGCCGCTGCCGATCAGGCCCAAAAATAAAACCAGTGTGGCCGCCAGCAGGCTCCAGCGAAAGCTCGACGCATTGAGCCGAACCAGCCACAAGATCGCGCCCGTTCCCAGCCACCAGCTCATCAGGGCGAAGGCCAGTGCGGCGGGGACCGATTGCATGAATTCAGGCATGCGCGGTCCTGCGGGTGTCGTGGTGCGATGTGAACAGGACTGTGCTCATAGGGGGCTTACCACACCGGATCCATCCGGATTTGCTGCGGCAACTCGTTGGACTTGACTGGCAGCATGAACAAGCGACCGAAGGTCCAGACCGCCCGCAGCGCATGCACGCCCTGCAGCAGCAAGCCCACCGGGCCGCCGCGCGCCTTGGCGCGCTGGTGGGCCAGGGAAATTTGAAGCAGCTTGTCCATCCCCTGGCGGAAACCAGGGTGATCGATGTCGAGCTCCACCGGAAACACCTGCCGGCAAATCTGCGAAGTGATGCGAAACACCTCGTAGTCGTACTCGGTCGAGTGCAGACCCATGGCCTCGTGCAGCAGGGGCCGGCTGTGGTCACGCACATACATGGTGGCATACACCGCCAAAATGAAGAAACGAATCCACAGGCGATTGACGCCGCTGAGCAGTTTGGGGTCGGCGCGCATGATCAGCGCGAAGGACTCACCATGCCTGAACTCGTCGTTGCACCAACGCTCAAACCAGCGAAAGATCGGGTGAAAGCGCTTGTCCGGATGCTTTTCGAGCTGGCGAAAGATGGTGATGTAGCGTGCATAACCGATCTTCTCCGACAGGTAGGTCGCATAGAAGATGTATTTGGGCTTGAAGAAGGTGTAGCTCTTGCTGCGTTTGAGGCCGCCCAGATCGATGCCCAAGTTGAAGTCTTTGAGCGACTGATTGATGAAGCCGGCGTGGCGCGACTCGTCGCGGGCCATGTAGGTCATCAGCTGCCGGATGTCCGGATTCTTGATGTTCTTGCGGATCTCGTTGTAGAGGATGCAGCCAGAGAATTCCGAAGTGAGTGAGGAGATCAGGAAGTCGATGAATTCCTGGCGCAGCTCCGGACTGAGCTGGGGCATCAACTGCTTGACCTCTTCGGCGAACTGCGCATCGCGCTGAAAATGATCGTGGTTGTTGTCGCCTTCGTATTCGGCCATCATGACGTCCCACTCGGCGCGCACCGGCTCGACATCGAGGCGGTCAAAAGCGGCAAAGTCGGTGGTGTAGAACCGGGGCGACAACACGGTATTGACCAAAGCGCGGGCGGTGGCGTCGGCTGAGCTTTCGACGCGACTCATGAGCAGATCGACATGGTCGGTATCGCGGTGATTGGCGATGGCAGCATTCATGGTGAGGCTCCTGGAGACGAAGAAGAAGAATGGGCGGTCAGGCCGATGCGGTGCAATTGCGCGAACACGGCGACGTTGCTGGCACCAAAGGCTTCAAGGTGGATGCGCTCCCCGGTAGCGGGATCGCGCAGGACCAGCTTGCCGTCCACATAGGCCGACAGCTCGAAGGGCAACTCGGGGCCCAATTCGCGTCGCATGCGCTCGCGTGCCAGGGTCCGCAAGGCGCCACGGGCAAAGCCATGCTCGCCTTGCAGGCGTGCCACCTCTTGGCGACTTTTTGCATCGATGATGGCGATGTCACCGCCTGGACGGTCTTCAAAGCGCAACAAGCGTTGCCATTTCAGATCAACGCTTTGCTCGACCGCTGGGGGTTGCTGTCGCTGCCAGGCCACGGCCAGCATGATGAGCGTGACCAACAGCAAGCCCATCCACAGCGGCCAGGGTCGGCGGCTGACGGTCGGCATGGGCTTGATGATGCTCATCGCAGGAAGACTCATGCAGTCAGGGGGGCAGACAAGCCCTGGGCCGACCCACGGGCCGGTTCAGCGGCCGCAGGCGAGCAAGTGGCCTCCCCCGGATTGGCCGCGCGCCAGGCTTGCAGGATCAGCTCGCTGACTTCGGCCGAACGGGCGACACAGCGCAAGCTGGGCTGCGGGTTCTTGAGGTGCCAGGCTCGGGCATGCGGCCACAGATGCAGGTAGGCGATGCGGTCAGGCTGCTTGATGGTCAGGGCAATGTCGCCACAACCGCGCCCGCGCGCCTTGATGGCCGCACCGGCCAGACGCACCAGCGGCAGATTGAAGGTCATGGTCAGGACGATGCCCACGCGCATCACCACCCGCTTGTTGGTCAGGGTGTAGAGGCAGGTGTGCGAGGCAAACCAGGCGATGCCGGTGAGCATGCCGACGGCCGTCAACGCCAGCATGGCACTGGTCATCAGGGAGGCCAGGATCATGTCGAAGGGCTGGTGTTTGATCACCATGGCCTGCAAACCGATCATCAGAGCAAAGTACACCGTCAGCTTGCGGACATGGAAGGCGTGCACGGCCAGCTGACGCCAGTCGGGTGCGCCCTGCCAGAGGATTTTTTCACCCACTGGCAGCGCCTCGGGCAGCCCGGGGGCCGCCTCAAACTCGTGTTCGTGCTGGTGGCTCAAAACAGGGGCTCCTGACGCTCGGGCGATGCATAGAGCAGACCGGCACCAAAGTAGGCCGGGATCTTCTCTTCCTCAAGCATGGAGATGCTCTCTGGGTGTCTGGTGGCGGGCACCCC
>JAXITB010000331.1:0-3638 GCA_034680305.1 Polaromonas sp.
GGCTCTGGCCCAATGTGGCGCCAAGGTTCTGGTCAATAGCCGACTGAGCCCTGGCCAAGACCCGCAGGACGGCCGTGCCGCCCGGGTGGCGGCCGAGATCATTGCCGCCGGTGGACAGGCACAAGCGAATACCGCCGACGCGGCCGATCCGCTGGCCGCGCAGCAGATGGTGGACCAGGCCCTGCACACCTGGGGACGCATCGACATGGTCCATGCCAATGCGGCGCTGGGTCAGCACAGCAGCTTTGCCGCCACAGCACTCAGCGACTTGCGCGCCATCGTCGACGTCGGTTTTGGGGCCACGCTGGCCTTGTTTCATGCCGCTTGGCCCGTGATGAAGGCCCAAGGCGGTGGGCGTCTGTTGGCCACCTCCTCAAGCGCAGGCCGCTTTGGTGGAGCCGGGCTGTCGGCCTATGCGGCATCGAAAGGCGCAATCGAAGCCTTGGCGCGCTCACTGGCCATCGAGGGCCGGCGTCACCGCATCGTCTGCAACACGCTCTCGCCCTACGCCCATACCCAGATGACCGACGCGCACCTGAGCCCCGAGTGGGCGCAGGCCCTGCCCGCCGAGGCACTGGGGCCGGTGATCGTGTGGCTGCTCTCGCCCGACTGCACACTGCAAGGCGAAGTGGTGGTCGCGGGTGGCCGCAGGCTGGCTCGGGGGGCCGTCAGCGAAACGGCAGCCATCGAACGCGAGCACGGTGAGTCACTGCCCGCGGCCTGGCTTCGTTCATGCGCCCTGCCGGGTCGCACCCAGCCCGATGCCGCCCAGGCCTTTGTGGCCTTCATGCAAGGAAAGCCGACATGACCCTCAGATGGAGCGCGGTTTTTGCCCTGATGGCGCTGCTGCTGCAATGGGTGGCGCCACCCGATTTGGCCCAAGCGCTGCAGACCTGGCAGTTCATGGGCCTGAGCATGCTGGCCGTCCTCAGCGGGGTCTGGCTGCTCGGCACAGTGCTGCGCAACCACAGCCTGATGGACATCGCCTACCCGATGGCGCCCTGGCTGGCGACGATGTTCGCCTGGTGGCATTTGGGCGCGAACCAGTCGATGAGCACCCTCGCGCTGCTGATCGCCATGGGCCTGTGGGCCTGGCGCTTGGCACTTTATCTGGCGGTCCGCTATCTGCCCCACGGCGAGGAGGCTCGTTATGCCAAATGGCGGGCTAGAAGCGGCGCGTCTTGGTGGTGGCGGTCGTACTTTCAGATTTATCTGACCCAAGGACTGATTGTGTGGACCTGGTGCTTGCCGCTGGCCTTCGCGCTGCAGGTACAAACTGATCCCGGAATTTGGGGCTGGTTGGCCGCTGGCGCCTGGCTGATTGGCCAGCTCTTCGAAGTCGGCGGTGACTGGCAGATGCACCAGTTTCGGCGCGACCCCAGCCGCAAGGGGCAGGTGATGGACAGTGGCCTGTGGGCCTGGAGCCGCCACCCCAATTACTTTGGTGAGGCCATGACCTGGCTGGCCTGGGGCTTGTTGGCCCTGGCCGCGCCCCTGGGCTGGCTGGGCCTGCCTTCGGTGGTGTTTGTGTTCTGGTTCATGAACCGCGGCTCGGCGCTAAGCATGACCGAGCGCTACATGCTCAAGACCAAGCCCGGCTACGCGGACTACATGGAACGAACACCTGCGTTCTTTCCCCGACCCCCAAGGGCCAAAACATGAGGTGGCACCTGGATGGGCAACATCGGGCTTTCCTTGATATCGGCCGCGCCACGCAGACGCTAGAGTGAGACATGGCTCCTGAACTTGCCGCCAACCTTCAATTGCTGCTCAATGGCATGGCCACTGGCGCCATCTATGCGCTGGTCGCTCTGGGTCTGGTGATCACCTACAAAGCCACCGAGGTGCTGAACTTTGCCCACGGCGATGTGCTGATGGCATCGGCCTTTGTGGCCTGGGCTTTCATCGTTCAATGGGGCCTGCCGTTTTGGCTGGCCGCGCTGTTGACTGCCGCCTTTGCCGCTGTGCTGGCTTGGCAGATCGATGCGCGGGTGATGCGTCGCATCGTCGGTCAGCCACAATTTGCCGGCGTGATGCTGACCATCGCGATCGCCTTCATGCTGCGCGGCCTGGTCAGCATGGTGTTCGGGCCCGAGTCGCGTTCTTACCCCACCCCCTGGACACAACAATCGACCCAGATCGGTACGCTGGTGGTCAGCGATCTGAGCCTGGTCATCTTGGCGGCGGCCTTGGTGCTGACCGTGATGATCTATTTCTTTCTCACCCGAACCGCGCTGGGTGTGTCGATACAGGCGGCCTCGCAAAATCAACTGGCCGCTTACCTGAGCGGCATCCGGGTTAAGCGGGTGACCTCGCTGGTCTGGGCGCTGGCCGGCGCCATCTCGGGCATCTGCGGCCTGTTACTGGCGCCCATTGCCCTGGTCGATATCTCACTGTGGATCGTGGTGCTCAAAGCGTTGGCCGCCCTGGTGCTCGGCGGCTTCGGCAGCATCCCTGGCGCCATTGTGGGCGGTCTGCTGCTGGGGGTGATCGAGCAGTTTGCCGGCGTCTACCTGCCTGACGGCTCCAAAGATGTGACGGCCTATGTGGTGCTGATCGCCACTTTGGTGCTGTGGCCGCGCGGGCTCTTGGGCGAAGCCCACGGGCGCCGCGTCTGACCGGACCTGCCCCATGCGTTTTGACTACGACACCTCCTACCGCGACAGCAAGCGCTTGATGCGCTATCCCTCGCAGAAGCTGGCCTATGCGGTGCTGGCCCTGGTGCTGGTGGCCGCCCCTTGGCTGCTGCCCAAGTACTACGTGGGCGAGTTGAGCTATCTGTTTATTTTGTCGATTGCCAGCCTGGGCCTGATGGTGCTCAGCGGCTACACCGGTCAGGTCTCGCTCGGGCACTCGGCCTTTCTCGCAGTGGGTGCCTATGCCCATGCCTGGTTTTTATCGCAGGGACTGCCCTTTGGCGCAAGCATCGTGCTGGCCATGGTCGTCAGCGCTCTCGTGGGGCTGGCCCTGGGCCTGCCGGCCATTCGGGTCTCGGGCTTGTATTTGGCGATGGTGACCCTGGCCTTTGCCATCCTGATCGAGCATGTGCTGGGTCGATGGAAAAGCGTGACCGGTGGCTTCAATGGCCTGCCTGTGGCCGACCCGGTGCTACTGGGTCTGGACCTGTCGGGCCTGAAGTCCTTTTACTTCCTCTGCCTGGCTTGCCTGGTGATCGTGCTCTTGCTCTTGGTCAACCTGATGCGCGGCAAGACCGGGCGTGCGTTTGTGGGTGTACGCGACTCGGAAGCGGCCGCCGCCAGCCTGGGCATCTGGGTGGCTGGGCACAAGGTGCTGGCTTTCGTGATCTCTGCGGCCGTCACCGGCTTTGCCGGTGCGCTCATGGCCCACCATGTGCGCCACCTCACGCCTGAGGGCTTTAACCTGCTGCTGTCGCTGGAACTGGTGCTAATGGTCACCATCGGCGGTCTGGGCTCGCTGCGCGGGGCCATCTTGGGTGCCTTCCTGATCGGCATGGTGCCGGCGCTGATCTCGCAGATCAAGCCCATGTTGGGCGATCGCATCGCCAAGCAGTACGGGCTGGAGATCTTTTTCTTCGGCCTGATCTTGGCGGTCTTCGTGCTGTTCGAGCCCAAGGGACTGAACGGCCGCTGGCTCAAGATCAAGGCGTTTTTCGAGAC
>JAXITB010000332.1:0-3632 GCA_034680305.1 Polaromonas sp.
CCTCGGCCCGGGGGTGAAGGAATGCGTGCAACTGCTGGCTACCGGCTTGCGCTTTCGCGGCTTCGGCCTGAGCAGCCGATGTGACGAGTTGCTGGCCCCCGTGGCAGGCCACGCGCTGCGCAGTGTCTTGCCTGCCGCCGTTTTGCACCTGAGCGACGAAGCATGCGGCCCGGCCGACATGCACATCGAGGCCCAGCTCAATGGGGCCATGGTGACCCTGGTGATCACGCTGCAGGCGCTCGATCGCGCGCCAGAACCGGCATCGCCGGCCGACTACAGGCGCATGCACTGGAGCGATGTGTGTGCGCTGGCGCAAGCCGAATCGGTGCAGATGGACCGACTGCCCGAGGGTCTGCTGCTGCGACTGCCCACACTGGTCTGAAGCTCCGTTGGGCTCAGGGTCGCAGCGGAATCGGCAAAGCCCGATCGACGGCCACGGCGGTCACGCTGTTCTGGGGCGAGCCCTCGATCAGCCGCTCCGAGTAGGTCAGATAAACCAGCGCATTGCGGCCCTTGTCGACCATGCGCACGATGCGCAGTCTCTTGAAGACAAGGGAAATACGCTCGCTGAACACCTCCTCCTGCTGCGGCAAGGGGGAGGCAAAACTGATGGCCCCGACCTGCCGACAGGCGATCGAAGCCTCGGACTTGTCTTCGGCCAGCCCCAAACCGCCCTTGATGCCTCCGGTCTTGGCTCGCGAGACATAGCAGGTCACCCCCTTGACGCGCGGATCGTCATAGGCCTCCACGATGACCTTGTGGTCGGGCCCGATGAGCTGAAAAGCGGTGTCGACCTCACCAATGCGCTGCTGCGCCCAGGTCGCGGAGCTGGCGCAGCTCAGTATCCAGATGCAAACCAGGTGTCTGTTAAACAAGCGCATGCCAAGCTCCCAGAATCGACAAAACCGCATCTTAGTGGGATGACCATGGCCGCCCAGGCCCGGGGACCCTGATGGGGCATTTCCCCTCGGTATTGGATAAGACTCTGTGGGCGTTGCGTCCTGGCGCCGATGGGGCGCGTGCTCAGTCGCTGCGCTGGCCATTGGCCACGCCGCTGGCCACATGGCCGGCTGGCACATGGGCGGCCGCTGAATTGACGTGTCCAGTCTGGTCGTCGAAAAAGAAGTCGGGCTCGAACTCGCGCAGGAACTCGCCCTTGGGCAGGCCACCGAGGAACATGGCTTCATCGACCTGGACATTCCAGTCCATCAGGGTGCGGATCGCACGCTCATGGGCCGGTGCGCTGCGGGCAGTGACCAGTGCGGTGCGCACCCGCATGCGCGAGGTGCCGACCTGCTGCAGTCGATGCAGCGCCTCGAGCAGGGGCTTGAACGGACCGCCCAGCAGGGGTTGCTCGGCCTTGTCGCGTTCATGCTGTTGGAACGCGTCGAGCCCCTGAGCCTGGTACACGCGCTCGGCTTCGTCTGAAAACAGCACGGCATCACCGTCGAAGGCGATGCGCACCTCGTTGGGGTGGGCGTGGCTGGCCAGGGCCGATTGGGGATAGACCTGGGCTGCGGGCACGCCGGCGTCGAGCGCGGCGCGCACATCGCTGAGGTGGGCCGACAAAAACAGATTGGCATGCAGGGGCTTGAGGTAGCGCCAGGGGGCTTCACCCCGGTTGAAGGTGCCGCGCCGGATGCCCAGGCCGTAGTGCTGGGCCGATCGAAACACCCGCATGCCCGAGACCGGGTCGTTGCGCGAGAGGATCACCACCTCCACCCGTTGCATGGCCCGCGCTGGGTTCAGGGTTTCTTCCAGGCTCTCGGGCGCTTCATTGAAGGCCAACAATTTCTTGATGAGCGAAAACGCCACGCCCGGCTTGGCGGGCACGTCCAGTCGTTCAAGTTGGAGTTGCATGTAGGCCGCGTCGGACTTGACGCCCGGCGGCATGCCTTGGTTCTGGCCCTCTTCGAAGACGCGGTTTTCTTCCTCGAAATCAAACAAGGCGCGCGAGGAAATGGCCACCACCAACTGGCCATCAAGGCTGACGCTCATAAGGCCTTCCTCTCAGCGGGGCGCTGCACTTCTTGCAGGCGCGTTTGCAGGCAGGCGGGGCAGTAGCAGCCCGCGTCGCGTCGGCCGAGCTCTTGAAGCGGCAGCGGCGGCAGGGCCACGCACCAGCAGGGCTGGCTGCTGTTTTGGGCGCCGCAGTCAAAGGTGCTGCCGCAGCGCGGACAGTGAACTTGGCTCATGGGGCAGAGGATAGCGCGTCCGTCGCGGCCAGTGGGTACTCAGGCGCCGAGCCTGTTGGGGCGTCCCGCGCCGATGCGGCGGGGTCTGGTCCTTCTGGGGGGCGCGGCTCTTGTCCCCACAGGCTGCGGGGTTCCTGCCGTTGACAGGATCCAGTTTTCGGTCAAAATAGCACGACCGTTCGTTTTCTGTGTTTCCATGACCACCACCCGATCGTCTCGTTCTTCAGTCGCCGAGCATCCACCGGCCAGCCGGCCCACGGCGGCTGCGCGGCCGCAGGCCAAAGGGCAGCAGACCAAGGCAGCCATCGTGGATGCGGCGCTGGCATTGGCCTCGCAGGTCGGGCTGGAGGGCTTGTCGATCGGGGCACTGGCCGAATTGATGCAGATGAGCAAGTCGGGCGTGTTTTCCCATTTCGGCTCGCGCGAAGAATTGCAAATCTCTGTGATACGCGAGTATTTCCACCGCTTCGAGCAGGAGGTGTTCGTGCCCGCGCTGGCCCAGCCGCGAGGCCTGCCGCGGGTGCGGGCGCTGTTTGCCAACTGGATGAAGCGGGTCTCGCTGGAGTTGCAGTCGGGCTGCATCTTCATCAGCGGGGCGGTGGAGTTTGACGACCGTCCCGGACCAGTCCGTGATGCGCTGGCTTCTTCGGTGCAAGCTTGGCTGGCGGTGTTTCACCGGGCCATTGTGCTGGCGCGCGAGCAGGGGCATCTGCGGCCGGACACCGATGAGCGGCAAATGGCTTTCGAGATCCACGGGCTGATTCTGGGCCTGCACTATGAAGACCGCTTTCTCAAGACCCCTGGCGCGATCGATCGCACCCTGCTCGCCTTCGATCACATCTTGCAGCGCTACGCGCAAGCCGAGGTCACCGTTTCCTCAGGAGCGCCACGCTCCTGATTCACCCCTGATCCATTGAAGTTCCTAAGGAGATTCCATGCCTGTCTATAACCCACCACTGCGTGACATGCAGTTTGTGATGCACGAGGTGCTCGACGTGGTCGGCACGCTCAAGACCCTGCCGCCCCATGCCGAGGTCGATGCCGACACGCTCAATGCGGTGCTGGAGGAGGCTGGCAAATTTGCCGCCGAAGTGGCCTTCCCGCTCAATCGCACCGGCGATGAGCAAGGCTGCCAGCTCGACCGTCAGACCCACGAGGTCAAGACGCCTGAGGGCTTCAAGGCCGCCTACGAGCAATATGTGCACGGCGGTTGGCCCGCCTTGTCATGCGACCCGCAATACGGCGGCCAGGGCCTGCCCTTTGTGGCCAACAACTTTCTCTATGAGATGCTCAATTCGGCCAATCAGGCCTGGACCATGTACCCAGGGCTCTCGCACGGGGCCTATGAATGCCTGCACGCGCATGGCACCCCCGAGCAAAAGCGCCTGTATCTGCCCAAGCTCACCAGCGGCGAGTGGACTGGCACCATGTGCCTGA
>JAXITB010000333.1:0-3631 GCA_034680305.1 Polaromonas sp.
ACCGGCTTTTCTTGATTCGTCAACACTGCGCGAAAAATTTTTTTCTTGCAGTTTTCAACCCGGGGGCTGAATGACGCGATACACAGATCAGCGGCACCAGCTTGCTGTGTCTGACTCGTTTGAAAGAGTCGGTCGCTTCAAGCTGAGCCCGCAACTATAGCACCGTTTTTTGGCGGTCGCAAGAAATCTGAAAAAAAATTTCTGCAGGCCCGAATTCACTGGCTTCGCATCTGCATGCTCGCAGGCAATCGGCCGCATTCACTCAGGCCTTCAGCACCGAGCCACTGGCACTCTCGCAAAGTACCCCGCCGCATAATGAAAGCCCTGATGAAACGCGACTCTCAATGACACTGATTACCTTGCTCGATGCGCAATTGGCCTTTGGACACGTGGCTTTGCTGGACCACGCTGATTTCTCCCTGGAGGAGCACGAGCGAATCGGACTGATTGGTCGCAATGGCAGCGGCAAGTCTTCATTGCTCAAGATATTGGCCGGTCTGGAGCAGCCTGACGATGGGCGGCTGCTGCTGCGGCAGAATCTTCAGATCGCCTATGTGCCGCAGGAGCCTCTGCTCGATGCGCATCACAGTGTGTTCGAGGCGGTCAGCGCTGGTTTGGCACCGGTGCGGCAGTGGATTGAAGACTACCTCGAAGGGCGACCCGAGTCCGATCTGGATGCCCTGCAGTCCCTGATTGAGGCGCACGATGGCTGGAACTGGGAGCAGCGCGTCCAGGAAACACTGCAGCGGCTGCAACTCGATGGCCATGCAGTCATCGCATCGCTGTCTGGCGGAACCCTCAAGCGGGTGGCACTGGCACGGGCGCTGGTCGCGCGGCCCGACGTGCTACTGCTTGACGAGCCGACCAATCACCTCGACCTCGACTCCATCGCCTGGCTGGAAGACCTCCTGATTGACTTCAAGGGCAGCGTGGTCACGATCACCCACGACCGCGCCTTCCTTGACCGGGTGGCCACAAGCATTGTGGAGCTCGACCGGGGGCGGCTGCTGCGGTATCCAGGCAATTTTGCTCAATACCTCAGCCAAAAGCAGGCTCAACTCGAGCAGGAGGCGGTGATTCAGTCCAAGGCCGATCGCTTGCTCGCTCAGGAAGAGATATGGATCCGCAAGGGTGTAGAGGCCAGACGGACCCGGGCCGTGGCGCGGATCAAGCGCCTGCACGAACTGCGGGCTCAGCGAGCCGAAAGGCGCACTGCGCTCGGGCGGGTGAATCTGGACATCAGCAGCGGCGACAAGAGCGGCAAGATCGTCGCCGAACTCGACCGGGTGAGCAAAAGTTTCGACTCGAGCCGGGGGCCCAGACGCGTGGTCCACCAGTTCAGTGCCACCGTGCTGCGTGGCGACAAGATCGGCCTGATCGGGCCCAATGGGGCAGGCAAGAGCACTTTGCTCAAGCTGATCCTGGGCGAGCTCAAGCCCGATGCCACCGAGCCGCCTGGATCGGTTCGGCAGGGCAGTAACCTGCAAGTGGCCTATTTCGACCAGATGCGCGACGCCCTCGATCTAGAGGCCACGCTGGAGGACTTCATCAGCCCAGGCAGCGAATGGGTGGAAATCAATGGCCAGCGCAAGCATGTGCGCAGCTATCTGGGCGACTTTCTTTTTTCGCCGGCCCGCGCCCAGTCGCCCGTTCGAACCCTCTCGGGCGGGGAACGCAACCGCTTGTTGCTGGCGCGCCTGTTCGCCCGACCGGCCAACGTGCTGGTGCTCGACGAGCCCACCAATGACCTGGACATCGATACGCTGGAGTTGCTGGAGGAGTTGCTTCAGGGCTACGAGGGCACGGTGTTCCTGGTCAGCCACGACCGGCGCTTCCTCGACGGTGTGGTGACCAGCGTGATCGCCTACGAGGGAAGCGACAGCCAACCCGGCCTGTGGCGCGAGTACGAGGGCGGCGTGAGCGACTGGCTGATTCAATCGGCACGCTCGCGGTCCATACGGGCTGCCTCCGACTCAGCGCAACCCAGCGACGCTCCGACGGCGGCCAGCAAGCCCGCTTCGGCACCGCCTGCGCCGGCTTCGGCCAGTGGGGCCAAACGCAAGCTCAGCTACAAAGAACAAAGAGAATGGGACGCGCTGCCGCAACGCATCGAAATGCTCGAGAGCGAGCAAAAGTCACTCGACAAAATTCTCAGCGAGGGCTCCGTTTTTGCCAGTGACCCTCAGCGGGCGGCCGAACTCAGCCAGCGGGCGGCTCAAGTGGAAGAGGAATTGATGCAGGCGCTCATGCGCTGGGAGGCCTTGGAGCCCTGAGGGGCGAGGACTAAACTGCCCCCATGCTTGTTTTGATCACACCATGCCGCCCCGTGGCAGCCCATGGCCGATTCACCTTCTGATCCAACCAACGCCGAAGGCACCAACGCGGGCTCGACTGCGCCCAGCCGCGTAGCGGCACCATCGCCCTTCGGTCCCTTGAAGTCACCCGTGTTCCGCATGTTGTGGGTGACCTGGCTCACGGCCAATGTCTGCATGTGGATGAGCGATGTGGCGGCGGCCTGGCTGATGACCTCGCTGACGACCGAGCCGATCTGGGTGGCCCTGGTTCAGACGGCGGCCACCATCCCGGTGTTCCTGCTGGGCTTGCCCAGTGGCGCCCTGGCCGACATTCTGGATCGACGCCGCTACTTCATGATCACCCAATTCTGGCTGGCCGCCAGCGCCACCGCCTTGTGGCTGGCCAGCGTGATGGAGGTGATCACCGCACCACTACTATTGGCACTGACCTTCCTCAATGGCATTGGTCTGGCCATGCGCTGGCCGGTTTTTGCCGCCATCATCCCCGAGGTCGTACCTCGTCACCAACTGCCGCAAGCCATGGGGCTCAACGCGGTGGCGATGAATACGTCGCGCATCCTGGGCCCGCTGATCGCCGGCGCCTTGATTGCCGGCGCAGGCACGGCCTGGGTGTTTGCCCTCAATGCGGCGTTGTCGGTGGTGGCCGGTCTGATCATCATGCGCTGGCAGCGCGTGCAGCGTCCTCACCCGTTGGGCCGGGAGCCGTTTTTCAGCGCCATCCGGGTCGGCCTGCAGTTCACCCGTCAGTCGCCCCATCTGCGCGGGGTGCTGGTTCGGGTGTTCCTCATCTTCTTTCACTTCACCGGCCTGCTCGCTCTGCTGCCGCTGGTGGCCCAAGGTTTGGGCGGGGGAGCAGGCGGCTTCACCTTGTTGCTGGCCAGCATGGGCCTGGGGGCCATCACCATGGCCTTGCTGCTGCCCCGACTGCGCCACCACTTGGAGCCACAACGCTTGCTGGTGCTGGGCATTTTGCTGCAGGCCGTCGTGACGGCTGCCGTCGCCCTGGCCCCCAACCTGACCCTGGCTGCGCCTGTGATGTACTTGGCCGGTATGGCCTGGCTGTCCAATGCCAACAGCCTGAGCGTTTCTGCACAAATGGCTCTGCCCGACTGGGTGCGCGCGCGAGGCATGTCGGTGTTTCAGATGGGCATCATGGGAGGCAGCGCGCTGGGCGCAGCGGTCTGGGGCCAGGTCGCGACCGTCACCAGCCTGCAGACCAGCTTGCTACTGACCGCAGCCTCTGGCGTGCTGGCGCTGCTATTGACCCGGCGGCGTCTGCCCGACATCAGCATCGAGGAGGACCTGACCCCCTCGCG
>JAXITB010000334.1:0-3630 GCA_034680305.1 Polaromonas sp.
CGCATCTGGGCGGCGCTCCCACAAACTCCAGAGCCATCGCATCAAGGCGGCGCTCCCAAAGCCAGTGGCGGGCATCTGGGGCAGTGGGAGCCGCGCCCTCGCGGCGATTCGGCTTTCAGTGGGAGCCGCGCCCTCGCGGCGATTCGGCTTTCGATCAAGGGCAGCGTCTGATCAATCGCCCTGACTTCAAAGCGCCCAAGCCAGATGTTCGTCGACCTGACCGGTTTCGGTGAGGTTCTTCAGGCGCTTGAGGCGGGTGAAGGGGCGGGCGTTGAAGGTGGCGGCATCCAGGCCGATGCGGGAGAAGACATCGTGCAGTTGCTGCGCCCCCTGCCGGGCGGTCCAGCGGCATTCGAAGCCGGGCAACTGGCGGGCGATCTTGGCAAAGCTCACCCGGTAGCTGCGGTTGTCGGCGCTGGCTGAGCCCATGCGGACTTCGCAGCCCGGGTAGACGCTGGCCACGATCTGCGCGATGTCGCGGACCTGGTGGTTGTCGGCGTCGTGCCCCACATTGAACACCTCGTTGTGAATGGCCGTCTTGGGGGCCTCGAGCGTGCAGGCAATCGCCTCGCAGATGTCGAGCACATGCACCAGGGGCCGCCAGGGTGAGCCGTCGCTGGTCATCACGATCTTGCCGGTAGTCGCGGCCAGGCCGCACAGGTTGTTGAGCACGATGTCAAAGCGCATGCGGGGCGAGGCGCCATAGGCGGTGGCGTTGCGCAGGAAGGTGGGTGAGAACTCGCTCGAGGCCAAGGCGGCCACGTCGTGCTCGACCAGCAGCTTGCATTGCGCGTAGGCGGTCTGCGGGTGGGTGGGCGAGGTTTCGTCGACCGGCGTGTGGCCTTGCCCGATGCCATACACGCTGCAAGACGACATGTAGACAAAGCGCTTGACGCCTGCGGCCTTGGCCATGGCGGCCAGGTGCACCGAGCCGCGGTGGTTGATCTCGAAGGTCAACTCGGGCGAGTTCTCACACAGCGGGTCATTCGAGAGTTCGGCCAGGTGAATCACCGCGTCGTAGCCGCGCAGGTCGGCCACATCCACGCGCCGGATGTCCTTGTTGATGGTCTCGGGGACTTGTGGCACCAAGGCGGCGTCGTTGAAAAGCCAGCCGTCGCGGTAAAAGCCGGTGTCCAGCCCGGTGACGTCGTGGCCGCGTGCGCGCAGATAGGGCGTGAGCAGACAGCCGATATAGCCTTCAGATCCGGTGACCAGCAGTTTCATGGTGTGCCTCTTGTTGAGTGGGGGTGTGTTGTGGGAAAAAGCGTTGCATCTGTTCGCGCCAGAGCCAGTCACTCAGCCGGCCTGCGGGCAGGTCGACGTCGTCAAAGCGCAGCACGCTGTCTTGCGACAGGGCGCGCCGCAGCCGGCAGCCTTCGGCCAGGCCCATGGGCAGCAGGTTTTCCATACGGGCGGTGTCGGCGTTTTCTGCCAGGCCGTAGCTCATGAACCCGCCCAATCCGTCGATCACTTCGCCGGCTTCGAGGTCGCGCTTGGCCGTGGCCACCACTTCGACCCGGGGCGCGTCCAGAGGCGCGAGCGTGGCGTCTTGAAACAGCACCGCGCGCGCCACCGTGTTCGGCACTTCAAAGTGGCACAGGTGGTAGGGTGTGTAAAAGCAATACAGCGGCCCTTCGCCCAGCTTGTACAGGTGCAGGTAGTGGCGCTGCTGCGGGTGGTCATGGGTGCCCAGCACATACACGCCCGGTCCGGGCATGGCGCCGACCACATAGTCCACGATGCCGGGGCCTTCGATCAGGTCCCACAAGGGGTAGAGCTTGCCCACATCCTGGATGGGGGTGCCCGGCGGCACGCTGGGGCCGTGCATGCCACGCCGCGCCACCCGCATGCCGGTGCCATTGGCCACGATGGCATTTTCAAAAGAGATCTTGGTGCCGTCGGCAAACGAGGTCACCATGTGCGGGTTCTGCCCCCATTGCGCGGCAAAGCCGGCTTGGGTGTGCGGCGTGCGGTAGGGGTCGTGCAGGCCCTTGATGTTGCCGCACAGCACCGGCTTGATGCCGATGCCCTTGACGAAGCGGTACAGGTTCATCATCACGCCGGGTTGGTCGCCGTCGGCACTGGTGATGATCACCCCTGCGCGGTCAGCATGGACCTTGAGAATCGGCCCCAGCGTGCCGTCGAGTTCGGCGTTCATCAGCACCAGATGCTTGCCGTGGGCGATGGCCTGCATGGCCACATGGGCCGCGTGCTCGATGGTGCCGGTGACCTCGACGATCGCGTCGATGCCCTCGGCCCGACACAGGGCCAGCGCGTCTTCAGTCACTGCCGCTCGACCTTGGGCGATGGCCTGCTCGAGTTCGGCCTGCGTGTCGGCGTCCACCGCGTCCTTGATGCCAGCTTGTTCATAGGCGGTGCGGGCGGTTTGCCGGTGGCGGTTGGCAATGGCGGCCACCCGCATGCCGGGCGCCGACAGCGCCACTTGCAGCACGATGCCGCGCGCCATGAAGCCGGCGCCCACCAGCCCGATGCGAATGGGCCGGCCCTCTTGGGCGCGACGCGCCAGTGCGGTGTCAACGAGGATCATGCGCTCACCACCTCTTTGTGGTGGGCCGGCCAGGCCGCGTCTTTGGCCGACAGGTGCCGGATGGGAACCGGCCAGGCAATGCCAAAGGCCTCGTCGTCATAACGGGCGCCGCGCTCGGCCCCCGGGGTGTAGAAGTTCGACACCTGATAGCTCACCGCCACGTTGTCGGTGAGCGTGACGAAGCCGTGCGCAAAGCCGCGCGGCACCAGCAGCATGCGGGCGTTGTCTTCGCTCAGCTCCACCCCCAGCCACTGGCCATAGGTCGGCGAGTCTGGCCGCAAGTCGACGATGGCGTCCCAGATGGCGCCGTGCTCGCAGCGCACCAGCTTGTCTTCGCCATGCGGGGCCAATTGGTAGTGCATGCCGCGCAGGGTGCCGGCGCGGCGGGTGAGTGAGCGGTTGGTTTGCACCATGCGGCTGGGCAGGCCGTGTGCGGCGAATTCGCGTTCGCAATAGATGCGGGCGAACCAGCCGCGATCGTCGGTGAGCCGATCGGGCTCGATCAAGGCGGCTCCGCTCAGTTGGGTGGCGGCGATGTGCATCAATGCTCCTGGGTGGTGAGGTTGAAAAGGGTTGGGGTGTGCGCCTACCAGCGCTGCCACGGGGCCTGGCCGGCGTTCCACAGCGACTCCAGGGTCTGCTTGTCGCGCAGCGTGTCCATGGGCTGCCAGAAGCCCTGGTGCCTGAAGGCGGCCAGCTGCCCCTGTTCGGCCAGTTGCTCCATCGGCTCGCGCTCCCAAACGGTGTCGTCGTCGGCAATGAAGTCGAGCACTTCGGGCTCGAGCACAAAAAAGCCGCCGTTGATCCAGGCCCCGTCGCCATTGGGCTTTTCCTTAAAGCTGGGCACCCGTGGGCTTTGTGCGGCCAGTGTGAAGGCGCCAAAGCGGCCAGGCGGCTGCACCGCGGTGACCGTGGCCAGTGCGCCCTGGCTGCGGTGAAAGTCAATCAGCGCGCTGATGTCGACGTCGCTCACGCCGTCGCCGTAGGTGCAGCAAAAAGTCTGGTCGTTCAGATAGGGGGCGGCGCGCTTGAGGCGACCGCCGGTCATGGTTTGCTGGCCGGTTTCGACCAATGTCACGCGC
>JAXITB010000335.1:0-3624 GCA_034680305.1 Polaromonas sp.
CCGCGCCACTACATTCGGCTGATGGCTTTCGACTCGACGCGTGGCATCGAGTCAGTGGCCATGAGTTTTATCGTCAACCGTCCGCCTCAGGAAGACGGTTTCATGCTAGAGCGCCAGGAAATGCAGGGCCGATCGATGCGATACAGCACCCGTGGCTATGCGGCCAAGCGTCCGGAAGGCCAGCGCTACTGAAGCCCGCAGCCTGTACCGATTCGAACACCCCACCGACCATGAGCGCACCGAACTACGCGATCCCGGGCACTGCCACGACGGCTGCAGGCATGCCGGCGGCCTCGCCCTTGTCCGGGCCCAATGCATCGGCCGAGCGGGCACGCACGGTGGCAGAGGTGCTGGAGCAAACCCAGGTGGAGTCGGTGCTGGCCGAACTTGACCACGAACTGGTGGGGCTGGCGCCGGTCAAGACGCGCATTCGCGACATCGCCGCGTTGTTGGTCATCGACAAGCTGCGTGCCAATATGGGTCTGGGTACGCAAATGCCATCGCTGCACATGTGCTTTACTGGCAATCCAGGTACCGGTAAAACCACCGTGGCCATGCGCATGGCGCAGATCCTGCACCGTCTGGGCTTTGTGCGTCAAGGTCACGTGGTCAGCGTGACCCGTGACGATCTGGTCGGCCAGTTCATCGGCCACACGGCTCCCAAGACCAAAGAGGCGCTGAAAAAAGCCATGGGCGGCGTGCTCTTCATTGACGAGGCCTACTACCTCTACAAGCCAGAAAACGAGCGCGACTATGGCCAAGAGGCCATCGAGATCTTGCTGCAAGTCATGGAAAACCAACGCGACGATCTGGTGGTGATTCTGGCTGGTTACACCGACCGCATGGAGACCTTTTTTCGGTCCAATCCAGGCATGAGCAGTCGCATCGCGCATCACATTGAGTTCCCTGATTACTCGGTCGATGAGTTGCTGCAGATCGCCACGCAAATGCTGCGCGCGCAAAACTACCGCATGGGCGAGGGACTGCCGAAGTTGATGCACGATTACCTCGAACGGCGCAAGAGCCAGCCGCACTTTGCCAATGCCCGCAGCGTGCGCAACGCCCTCGACAGGGCCCGACTGCGTCAGGCCAGCCGCCTGTATGCCGATCGGCACCGCGTCTTGTCCGAAGACGATCTGAGCACCTTGACCCCCGAAGATCTGCGGGCCAGCCGCGTTTTCTCGGCCCCCTCTTCAAACTGATGCACTCAAGGACACCCATGCTGCAAGCCCTGATCTTTGACGTTGACGGCACCCTGGCTGACACCGAACTGGCCCACTTGGCCGCCTTCAACCAAGCTTTTTCCGAACTGGGTCTCAATTGGGTTTGGGACGAAGTGCTCTACACCCAGCTGCTTCAGGTGTCCGGGGGCAAGGAGCGCATCAAGGCCTGGTGGCACAGCCAGTCCGACCGACCGCAGGTGCTCGATGCCACCGCCATGGATCAAACCATCGACCGCATCCACGACCTCAAAACCGCCGCCTACGAACAGGCGGTGCAGGACGGCCAGGTGCAGATGCGCCCAGGCGTGCTGGCACTGTTGTCGGCGGCGGCCGAAGACGGCTTGCAACTGGCCATTGCCACAACCACCTCGCCTGTCAACATCGCCGCTTTGCTGCGCAAAGCCATCGGTGCCGATTGGCGTTACCACTTCACTGTGATCGAAGACGCGTCGACCGCAGCACGCAAAAAACCCGACCCCCTGGTTTATCGCCAAACCCTACAGCGCTTGCGTTTGCCCGCATCGGCCTGCTTGGCCTTCGAGGACTCAAGCAATGGCCTGAAGGCCGCCACCGGCGCCGGCCTGACCACACTGGTCACGCCCAACCGATTCACCCGCCACCACGACTTTTCCGGCGCCATGAAGGTCATGGATAGCCTCGAGGGCGTCAGTCCTGCGATGATCAAAGCGTGGCACAGCCAGCATCGAGCCAGCGCCGCTTGATGCGCTCAATGCCCAGGCCCACCGACCCGACACCGACCGACTGCCCATGTCCCTGACTCCCCGTACCTCACCCACATTGACGCAATTTCTCATCGAAGAGCGCCGGCGCTTTCCGGATGCCAGCGGGCAGTTCAACGCCCTGCTGCTCGATGTGGCCATGGCCTGTAAGGCCATCGCCAAGTCGGTCGCCTACGGCGAGCTCGCTGGCCTACTGGGCCGACAGGATGCGAAGGACACACCAGGCGACAAAGTCAATGTTCATGGAGAGACCCAGCAAAAACTCGACCTATTGAGCAACGAATTGTTTCTCCGCATGAACGAGCGCAATGGGCATCTGGCCGGCATGGTGTCCGAAGAAATGACCGAGCCCTACCCGATTGCCGAGCCGATGCCGCGTGGCAAGTACTTGCTGGTATTCGACCCGCTGGACGGCTCATCGAACATCGACGTCAATGTGTCTGTGGGCAGCATCTTCAGCATCCTGCGTGCGCCTGACGATGTACTGGGCGGCCAAACGCTGACGGCCCAGCACTTCCTTCAGCCCGGTACCCGTCAGGTCGCTGCCGGTTACGCACTCTACGGGCCATCGACCATGCTGGTGCTCAGCGTAGGCAATGGGGTTCATGGCTTCACGCTCGACCCGATCCTAGGGGAATTTACGCTCACCCACCGCGACTTGCGGGTCCCCGAAGACACCCAGGAATTTGCCATCAATGCCTCGAACGCCCGCTTTTGGGAGGCGCCGGTCAAACGCTATGTCGACGAGTGCCTGGCGGGCAAGACCGGCCCGCGTGGCAAAGACTTCAACATGCGCTGGATCGCGTCTTTGGTGGCCGAGGCCCATCGCATCTTGATGCGCGGTGGCGTCTTCATGTACCCGCGCGACACCAAAGACCCGAGCAAGCCCGGCCGACTGCGCTTGCTCTACGAGGCCAACCCCATCGGCTTTCTGATGGAGCAGGCCGGAGGACGGGGCAGTACCGGCCGCCAGCCCATACTTGGCGTACAACCGGAGGGCCTGCATCAGCGCATCGGCCTGGTTTTCGGTTCGAAAAACGAAGTCGAACGCATTGAGTACTACCACGCCCATCCGCCGCGCCAAGAATCCCATAACCCCCTGTTTGCCGAGCGCAGCCTGTTTCGCGACTGAGTCGTCCGCCCACCATGTCAGAACGCCATCCCATCATTGCCATCACCGGCTCCAGCGGCGCTGGGACCTCCACCGTCACCCGCACCTTCGCCGGCATCTTTCGACGCGAAGGGGTCAAGGCGGCCATCGTCGAAGGTGACAGCTTTCATCGCTACGACCGCCAGGAAATGAAGCTGCGACAGGCCCAGGCCGAAAAAGAAGGCAACAAGCATTTCAGCCATTTTGGGGTCGACAACAACCTGTTTGGCGAAATCGAAACCCTGTTCAAGACTTATGCCCAAAGCGGCCGGGGCCGGGCCCGCAAATACCTGCACAACCAAGAAGAAGCCGCGCCCTACCAGCAGCAGCCCGGCACCTTCACCGCCTGGGAGGATCTGCCCGAGGACACCGACATGCTGTTCTACGAGGGCCTGCACGGGGCGGTGGTGACCCCGGAGCACAACATCGCACAGTACCCCGACCTGAGGGTGGGTGTGGTGCCGGTCATTAACCTGGAATGGATCCAAAAGCTCTGGCGCGACAAGCACCA
>JAXITB010000336.1:0-3621 GCA_034680305.1 Polaromonas sp.
CGGTGTGGGTGAACTGGTTGGCCCATGATGCCGACCAAGTTTTTGCCAACAACTATGCCGCCGCCAAGGGCGCGGTCACCGCGGCCATGCGCCAAGAGCCCAGCCTGGCGCAGGTGCGCTGCGCGGCTGCGGATGTCAAGAACCCCTTCTACACCCCCCAAGCCTGAGGTCGGCCATGCACTATGTCAATTTTGGAAACACTGGCCTGAAGGTGTCACGCCTGTGTCTGGGCACCATGGGTTTCGGAACGCCGCAATGGCGCCCCTGGGTGCTGGATGAAGCGGCTTCGACGCCGGTCATTCAGGCCGCTGTCGAGCGTGGTATCAACTTCATTGACTTGGCTGACTATTACTCGATCGGCGTTTCTGAAGAGGTGGTCGGCCGTGCCCTGCGTCATGTGCCCCGGCACAAACTGGTGCTGGCCTCCAAGTGCCTGTACGCCATGAGCGACGACATCAACGACCAGGGCCTCTCGCGCAAGCACATTTTCGACGCTGTCGAGGCCTCCTTGCGCCGTATCGGCACCGACTACCTGGACCTGTTGGTCATCCACGGCTTCGATCCGGCAACGCCCATGGAGGAAACCATGCGGGCTTTGGACGATGTGGTGCGTGCCGGTCAGGTTCGCTACATCGGGGCCTCAACCCTGTACGCGTGGCAGTTCGTCAAGATGAACTGTCTGGCCAAGCTCAATGGCTGGACCCCGTTTGTCTCGATGCAGTGCCAGCTCAACGCCGCCTACCGGGAGGAAGAGCGTGAAATGATTCCGTATTGCCAGCACGAAGGACTGGCCGTCACGCCTTTCTCACCCTTGGCACGCGGTTTGTTGAGTGGCAACTCGGCTTCGCTGCGCAACATCACCGACTCGTTCACGCCCTTGCAGTACGCAGATCAGACCAGTCTGGACATTGCACAGGCGGTGGCCCAAGTGGCTGAAAACCGCGGCGTACAGGCCTCGCAGGTGGCGCTGGCCTGGGTCAATTCACGTCCCGGTGTGACCTCAACCCTGATTGGTGTGGAGAGCGTCGAGCAACTCGACCAAAACATTGCGGCATTGGACCTGGTGCTCACCGTTCAGGAACTGGCTCAGATCGACGATTGCTACACCCCTTGCGATGTGATCAACGACCACAAGGTCAACCGCATTCCTCGCACAGCACGCTCAAGCTGGGCTGGGCCCACCTCAGGGGTCCATGGGGGCGGCGGGCGGGTTGTGGATCAGAGACTTGAGAATTCCCAGGCCCGCAGCCAGTTGCTCACTGCTGTGGGGCGTGTTCAAGCTGATTCGGATGGCGTGCGGGGCCGGTGAACGCCCCACTGCAAAGTGGTCTGCTGTTCTCACCAGCACCCCTGCATGCCGCAGGGCGGCAGAAAATTGTCCGGCACGCCAGGGTTCGGGCAGTGGCATCCACAGCAGAGCAGACTCTTTTTGGGCCTTGAATTCGAGCCCATGGAGCGCTTCACGCGCCGTTGTATGCCGCGCACTGATCGCTTGTCTTTGCAGGTCGATCAGGTGTTCAAGCTCGCCACTGTTGATCCAGTGGGTGGCAATTTCCGGCATCAGGGGGGCGACCATCCAGCAGTCAGTCCGGATGCTGCCGGCCAACTTGTCCAGCCATTGCGGAGCCGCTTCTAAAAACCCAACCCGCAAGCCCGGCGCCACCACCTTGGAAAAACTCTGCAGCAAAAAGGAGCGGTCGGGCAGCCAGGTGCTCAAGGCCGGCAGGGGCGTGGCCATGGCCGCGGCGTGTACACAGTCCTCGATCAAGAGCAAATTGCAGCGCCGGATGACGCTCGCAATTTCTTCCCTTCGGGCCAGCGGCATGGTGCTGCTCGTGGGGTTGTGCAGCGAGGGGGAACAAAACATGAATCGCGTGTCAAAGGTCTTGGCCGCCCGCTCCAGCGCTTGCGGCACCATGCCGTCGCCGTCCATTTCCACCCCAATGAGTTGCAGCCGCATGGACCGGGCCAGGGCCTGAAGTCCTGGGTAACTCAAGGACTCGGTCAGCACCGCATCGCCAGGTCGTGCAAAGGTCCGTAAGACGCAGGCCAGACCGTGCTGAGCGCCATGGGTGACCATGACCCGGTTGCTTTGACCGCCCATGCCCATTCTGCGCAGCCATCGCGCCCCGGCTTCGCGGTGTCGCTGGTGCCCGGTTTCGGCTTGGTAGGCCGTGATCTCGCGCATCAGATCGGGCTGGGCGGCCAGAGCCTTCAGTGCGCGCTGCATGGCCTGGGCATCATCGGTTTGGAGGGCCACGTTGTGTGCCAGGTCAATAGGGGCGTTGAACACATCGGACAGGCCCAGCGATTCGCTGGGCTCGAGGGCCTGCACATAGGTGCCGTCGCCGACCCGGGCTCTGGCCAGTCCGTTGCGCTCTAGGCAGGCATAGGCACGGCTGATGGTGCCTGCCGTGACACCCAATCTCAAAGCCAGATCACGGTGCGGTGGCAGTTTGTCGCCCATTGCAAATTGACCCGACAGGATGGATTGGGCCAAGTCGTCGGCAATGGCTTGGTATTTGGGCTTGTCACTGGCACCCAGACCAGTGACCGCAATCAGTTGCTCGAAAGTCAATTGCCACTCCTGAAGTATCGCAGCCGTTAGGCGGCAGCACGGGCGATAGGATTTTCAAAAAATGAATGTATTCAATTGCTTTATTTGACAGCATTGATATCCATCAATCCTGAAATTATCATACGAAAATGTTCATTAAAGTATTTAAATTCTGGCCAGATGGTTTTGCAGCCGTTGGCATTTCCTGCAGGGGCCAAGGACCTGCGCAAGAAGCCCGACAGCAGAAAATCCGAACCCCAAAAACATGAAGCACTACGACTACATCATTGTCGGCGCGGGTTCAGCCGGGTGCGTTCTGGCCAATCGTTTGAGTCGGGAAAGTGGGCATCGGGTGCTCCTGATCGAGGCCGGTGGTTCTGACCGCAGTCCCCTGATTCAGGTGCCCCTGGGTTACGGATTGACCTTCGCGCACCCCCGCTACAACTGGATGTACGACACCGAACCCGATCCAGCCCTGGGCAACCGATCGGCCTACTGGCCCAGGGGCAAGGTGCTGGGCGGTAGCAGTTCGATCAACGCCATGGTCTATGTTCGGGGACAGACGCACGATTTCGATGACTGGTGTGCTGTCGGCAATCCGGGCTGGGGCTGGGACGATGTGTTGCCCTATTTTAGGAAGTCCGAAGACCATGTTTGGGGCGCCTCCCATCACCATGGCGCTGGCGGTGAAATGCGGGTGAGCGATTTCACTGAGCAGGTCCACCCCTTGTGCCACACCTTCATTCAGACCGGGCAGGCCCTGGGCTGGGAAAAGACCCTCGATTTCAACGGCGAAAAATCCGATGGCTTTGGCCTGTGGCAAATGACCATCCGCGATGGCCGTCGCGAGTCCACGGCCAATGCATTCCTGCGCCCGGCCCTGCAGCGCCATAACCTGACCGTGCTGACCCACACGCAGGCGATGCGGGTGTTGCTCGACGGGGGGCAGGCCAGCGGGGTGGTGTGCTTGGTCGATGGTCACGAGCAGACGTTCCTAGCGCACAAAGAAGTCATCCTCAGCAGCGGGGCCATCAATTCGCCGCAACTGCTGCAACTGTCGGGCA
>JAXITB010000337.1:0-3605 GCA_034680305.1 Polaromonas sp.
GGGCAAAACCCACCTGCAGGCTGTTGACCATGACGCCAGAGGCCACAAACCATGCCGGAATATCGGGCAGACCCGTCTCCAGACTGAGGCTGGGCAGACTGGACTTGCCAGAAATGAAGGTGTGGGTCAGCGTACCGGTGCCTGTGGTGGTGGCACTGCCCAGAAGGGCTTTGAGCCACATGCCGATGTTGCGCACATCCACAGGCACGACCATGTCGCCTTCGACCTTGATCACATCTCGAATCGGCGCATTAGGCTCACGACCCAGGCCGATCAGGTCGTTGGCAATCAGCCCCTGTTCGGAGCCGAGTGTTGTTGATACAAAAGGCAGCTGCCAGTAGTCGCCCACTGGGTTGCTGCCATAGGTGGTTTCGAACGCAGCCAAGAGGCTGGCGTTCGCGCCGTAGGCACGGGCCATGATGACTCCTTCAAGAAATGGATGTGAATGGGTGTCGAAATGGACTTCGACGGGTCAGTTCAAGGGCCCTGAACTGCCGTAGTGCAGGACAACGGTCAGCAGGCAGGCCTTGATGCCACCGGTGCCATCGGGGGCCAGTTCATCGAATTTCGGCTGACCAATTTCGGCGTACTCGATGACGCCACCAAGCGTCCGGTCGGCTTCGATCAGGGTTGCAAGTTCAACCAGCAAGCCGTCCATGCGGGTATCACGTGCGCTGGCATCTGAGTCGGCGACAAACAATTCGATGGCCACCTGGTGCTGCCAGTGGTAGGTCAGCGGCGAGAGCGACACTTCGGGCTCGCCCATTTCGCCGTCGCGCAGAATGGCCATGGCTTGATCTGACACGCGCTCAGGCAACGCGGCGTTGCGTTTGACCGTGGTACCGAGGGACAACTGTCCAAGCACCGCGAACAGTGCGCCGATGGCGTTTTCTCTTTGGCTCATGACGCTGCCCCTTTGCGGTCGGCTTCATCGAAACGGTTGGCAATGCGCTGGGCCAGCGTGCTGATCCACCGGCGCGAGCTGCTGTCGATGTCGAATTTCTTCTTCAGGGTCACTTGGGGTACGAGCAAGAACATGGGCACCGTGACCAGCCCTCGACCAACCGCTTGGGCCTTTTGCGAGGCAGCGGAGAAGCCGCCGCGCTGGCCTTGGCGGGCGCGCTGGTTTTCTGCGACGAGCAGCGACGGCTTGCCCCGGCGGTAGACGAAGCGCAGGCGCTGGCCGCGCATTCGCTCCCACAGACCCGGCGTCATGCGCTTGCCGCGAGGGCCTTTGCCGGCAGCCGGTAACGGAATCGCCAGCCAGAACCCATCCTTGGAACGGATGGTGGCGCCCTGGTCATGCGCCCCCACCACCACCGGCGCCCGGCTATAGACCAGGCCGGCGGCCTTGATGCTCATCTGCCCCTTGGGATAGACATCGCCGCGCCAGGTGTTGGCAAGGCGCTGCCCCAGGCCTGCGCTGGTGATCTGGCTGCGCAGCTCGGTCTTGAGGCCATCGGTCGCTTCACGGATGGAATGCGTGACCGCCTGTTCGGCAATGCGAACCTCGTCAGCCAACATCTGATCCAGATTGCCGGTGAGTGCCGCCATGAGCTTCACAGCGGCGCTCCCGCGAGCGTCCAGATCAAGCGATCCCGATCCGCCAAGGGCTCACCCACCACCTGGTAAGTCTGGCCAGCAAGCGTGAAGCGCTCGCCCTCACGGGGAGAGACCACGTCGCGGACCATCACATCGAAACGGTGGGTGGCCAGTGCCAACCGGGTGTCACCGAAAGACTCGACGACATCGGCCTGTTTGGCGATGAACCGCGTGGCGATCTCACGACCATCGGCCAGCCGGTAGGTGCCTGGCACCCCCAGCCGGGCGAAGAGTCTGCTCACCGCGCGCTCAAAGGCGGCTTGCATCGGATCAGGAAGTCAACTTAATCAGCACACCCGGGCGATGGCACATGGGCAGTGGATTGCTCTGCGTGTGCAGATCGGTGCCACGGTCAAACTGGCGAGGAGCCTGCTTGGCGTACAGCGACTGGCCCAGCGTGTTGACCGTTTCGTTGAAGTCGGCCGGGGCAAAGTAGGTGCCGAAGGTGTCGACGGTGCCGAGCGGGAATGCATGGGCCTCGCCTGCTGCAATGAAGCGGCGGGTACCGAGATCCCCATTGGACTGCAGGTAGGCGGCTTGGCCACGGTATTCCTCGAAGGTGACCCCGGCGTAGGTGAAACCCGAGCGCACGTCGTTGATGAGCACTGCACCTTGCTGCCAGTTGGTATAGGCGGTCTTGACCTCCTTGTGGGTGGTCAGCGCCCGGAAGAATTCCGGCGAGCACAGCACATGCACGCCGGTCATGAATTCGCCCTGCAGGGCGTCTTCGATCTTGGTGAGCAGGTCGTAGCAATGCCCCTTGACCTCGCTGTTGGCATTGGCCAGATCGAAGTTGACCGACTGTGGCGTGATCTGGAATTCGGTGAACAGGTTGCTGATGACGCTGCCATCGGCATCCAAGATTTCGCCTTTCAGGGCACCCATGCGCAGGTGCTCAAGCGTGATGGCGTGCTTGTTGCGCATGGTCTCCAGATGCCGGGCCAACACACCGGAGATGGCTTCCATTTCGGTTTCGGACCCAAAGGCACGGATGCCCTGGACTTCCTCGGGCAAGACCACATCGTCGTGCGGGATGTGCGGAATGACGAAGGAGCGCAGCTTGCGCTTGCCACGCTCTCCGACCGTGCCGGGCGAGCCAGGCGGCTTGGTGGGCAGCAGGTTCAGGCGACCGGCGTACTCCTCCACGATGATCTGGCGGGTGCGCACGGGTTTGGCCGGAAACAGGTTCAGGGCTTCCAGGCGGCCGTAGCGGTTGGGGATGAGGTTGATGGCGGCGGTCAGGCTGGCCATCGAGAAACCAGGGTTCAGAAACGGGTTGTTCATTTGGGGCTCCAAGAATGACGAAACCCGCGCAAGCCAGATGGCCAGGCGGGTTCGGGGATGAAAGACGGGTAGGTTTAGGACGTGGATCAGGCGGAGTCACGCACCAGCACACCGCGCTCGGCCAGCTGCTGCTCATAAGCCGTGCGCTGGGCACCGGTGAGCGCGATCGGCCAGACCAGCGCAGTCTTGGCCACAATGGCGTGGCGGGCGATCAGGATGGCGTCGCTGCGGTCGGCGTTGGTAGCATTGATCGCGTTGGCGAGCACCCCGATGGCGTCCTCAGTGCCGTCGGTGGCGGCCGGGTCGATCGCATAGTGCTTGCCATCGCTGGCATTGCGGCCCAGCACCGTGCCCAAGGGCAGATTCTGGCCAGCGGCGATGGTGGCGACGTCACGCGAATAGCGGTTGGGGGCTTCGTACTTCAAGAGGTCGCCAAGGTTGTTTTGTTCGGTGATGGGAGTCATGGTCTATTCCTTTCTCAGGCGGTGGCAGTGAGTTTCTTCACGGCGGCCACAATGGGTGAGGCCTCCGGGCGATCAAGGTTTTGGGTACCGGCATCCACGGTGATGGTCGAGCGGATGTCATCGGCCTCAGACCGTGCCGCACGGGCGTCGATCAAGACGCGCCGGACATCGGCCTCGGTCTTGCCAGCGGCGATGAACTCGGCCGCGCGGTCGGGGCAACCGGCCAGCAGACAAACCTCGGCAATCGCCTGGGCA
>JAXITB010000338.1:0-3596 GCA_034680305.1 Polaromonas sp.
AGGGTGGCGCTGGCGACGGAAGGCCGCCGGTCCGCGGGGCCGTACAGAGGTCCGGGGGCGCGTTGGCCCCCGGGTGTTCGTGACCCGCCCGTGAACAGCTACTGGCTGGCCGTGAACGTGGCGCTACAGGTGCTTGATGTGACGGCCGCCACGCAGCGCGTCAACAGCGGTGCTGACCTCATCGTCGACGGCTCGGGCTCGTCAACGCCATCGCTTTGGGTAGGCGGTAACGGCGCCGATCAGCTGACCGGTGGCTTGGGTGCAGACCGCTTTGTGTTCAAGCCAGGCGATGGGCCCGGACTTTCAGTTAACCCTGCGATCAGTCTTCCGTCTAGCTTCCCACTTGCCGCAGGCGTTGACTGGATCAAGGATTTCGGGGTGGGCGACAAGATGGATCTGAGCGGCCTGCAGCTGGATGCCAATTTGCTCGACGGTTTGGCTGACTCAAGCTTCGCTGCCATCCGAGGAACTTTCGACCCTGGCGCCAAAGCGTTTGCGGTCGGCAATTCCAGCAGCCCGGCCGCCCTGGTGATCTATGACGGCAACCCCGCTGTTGGTGGGGTCTCGGTGTCGGCCATCTTGCTGACCTCCGATCAGTCTTTGCCGACTTTGACGCCTGATCCAAATGCCCCAGGCGTCATCATGGCTTGAGGCACCCCTGTCACTCGCACCCAAGCGTCGACTTGGGCACCGTCAGGTTTTCAATGTGACCGAGTTTGAGTGCCTGGTTGTCTTGGGTGGGAGGTGTGGGCTTGGCGTAGAGCAGGTCTTGTGGGCCCTGGTGATGCCGGGCCGGTTGCGGTGAGCTTGCCGGCGGGCATTCCCGCCCTTGCGGCGATGGCTCCCGGCGCATACCGGCGCCGTGATTACACTGACGAGTCAAACCGTTTGTCACCCCATGTCACCCACCTTCACCCTCCTCATCCTCGGCGACGAAATTCTGTCTGGCAAGCGTGCTGACAAGCACCTGGCCAAGACCATCGAGATTCTTGGCGCGCGGGGTTTGTCTTTGGCCCAGGCCCACTACGCGGGTGACGAGCCCGATCGCATCACCGCCTTGCTCAAGCAGGCTTTTGCCGCGGCGCGCGAGCGCGGTGAGGTGATGTTTTCTTGCGGCGGCATCGGCGCCACGCCCGACGACCACACCCGGCAGTGCGCGGCGCGGGCCTTGGGCGTGCCCTTGGCGCTGCAACCGGAAGCTGAGCTGCTCATCATCGAGCGCATGCGCGATGTGGCCCAGGAGCAGGGCATTGCCTTCGATGTGAGCCGGCCCGAAAACCAGCACCGCCTGCAGATGGGCATGTTCCCGGTGGGGGCGGGCGTTATTCCCAACCCCTACAACAAGATCCCGGGCTTCACCTGCGAGGCTGGCCCCGGGGCGGTGCATTTTCTGCCGGGCTTTCCGGTCATGGCCTGGCCCATGATGGAGTGGCTGCTGGATACCCGTTACCGCGCCCATCACCGCGCACGTACCCATCTTGAGAAGTCCGTCATCGTGATCGACGGCATGGAAGGCATGCTCACGCCGCTGATGCAGGCCATCGAGGCAGCGCATCCGGGCGTCAAGGTCTTTAGCCTGCCCAGCGTGGACCACCCCCAGTACGGTCGGCACGTCGAGTTGGGCGTCAAAGGGGAGGGGGCCGATGTCGAAAAGGCCTTTCCTGAATTGCTGGCCGGCCTGGCGCCCTTCAATCTGAAGTTGGGCCCCGAATTGGTGCGAAATTGACGCACCGTAAAGGTGCTCAAATGGATTTCGAGTGCACCATTAAAGTGCATTAAACACTCGGCTCCCAGCTTTTTCTCGGACGCTCAGCCTTGCTCGGCATCTGAACAGGGCACAATCGCCGGTTTCGCCCTGAGCTGATCAGCGCTGTGTTTTGGCATAGAAACTGCATCACCCAGGCATCTCGCAGATTTTTTTAACCACCCCACCCCGTACAGGAGAGTATTGATGGCCAAGACCGTCGCAGACGTGATGAGCATGGTGAAGGACAACGACGTCAAGTTTGTTGACTTTCGCTTCACCGACACCCGTGGCAAAGAGCAGCACGTGACCGTGCCGATTTCTGCCTTCGGCGAGGACAAGTTCACTTCGGGCCACGCGTTTGACGGCTCTTCGATTGCCGGTTGGAAGGGCATTGAGGCTTCGGACATGCAACTCATGCCCGACCCCAACACCGCCAACATCGACCCCTTCTTTGAAGAGACCACTTTGTTCCTCCAGTGCGACGTGGTTGAGCCCAGCGACGGCAAGGCCTACGACCGCGACCCGCGCTCGATCGCCAAGCGCGCCGAGGCCTACCTCAAGGCCTCCGGCATTGGCGACACCGCTTACTTCGGTCCCGAGCCCGAGTTCTTCATTTTTGACGGCGTGCGCTGGAGCAACGAGCCGGGCAACGTGATGTTCGCCATTGAAGAGTACGAGGCCCCCTGGAACAGCGGCAAGCAGCTCGAAGGCGGTAACCGCGGCCACCGTCCCACCGTCAAGGGCGGTTACTTCCCGGTGCCCCCGGTCGACAGCACGCAAGACATGCGCGCCGAGATGTCGCTGATCCTCGAGTCGCTGGGCATCCCGGTCGAGGTTTTCCACCATGAAGTCGCTGGCGCTGGCCAGAACGAGATCGGCACCAAGTTCAGCACGCTGGTCGAGCGCGCCGACTGGACGCAGGTGCTCAAGTATGTGGTCTGGAACGTGGCCAATTCGTACGGCAAGACGGCCACCTTCATGCCCAAGCCCTACGCTGGCGACAACGGCTCGGGCATGCATGTGCACCAGTCGATCTGGAAGGATGGCAAGAACCTGTTTGCCGGCGACGGCTATGCCGGTCTGAGCGATTTCGCCCTGTACTACATCGGCGGCATCATCAAGCACGCCCGTGCGCTCAACGCCATCACCAACCCTGGCACCAACAGCTACAAGCGCCTGGTGCCCGGCTTTGAGGCGCCGGTCAAACTGGCCTACAGCTCGCGCAACCGCTCGGCATCGATCCGCATCCCCTTCGTGGCCAACCCCAAGGGTCGCCGCATCGAGGCGCGTTTCCCCGATCCGTCGGCCAACCCCTACCTGTGCTTCTCGGCACTGATGATGGCCGGTCTCGATGGCGTGGAAAACAAGATCCACCCGGGCGAGGCCGCGACCAAAGATCTGTACCATCTGCCGCCCGAGGAAGATGCCAAGATCCCAACCGTCTGCCACAGCCTCGATCAGGCCCTGGAGTATCTGGACAAAGACCGCGCCTTCTTGACCAAGGGCGGCGTGTTCACCGACTCCATGCTCGACGCCTACATCGAGCTCAAGATGGGCGAGGTCACGCGTTTTCGCATGGCGCCCCATCCGGTCGAGTACGACATGTACTACTCGCTCTGATCGAGCGCACCGGGGCCTTCGGGCCCGTTGCCAAAAAAGACGGCTGCGGCCGTCTTTTTTGTTGGCCAAGGCCCCATCGCCGCGAGGGCGCGGCTCCCACTGCCCACTCGCGATGGCCGCTTTGTATTTTGTGGGAGCACCGCCCCCGGCGCGATGGCCGGCCCTGTGGGAGCGCCGCCCCCGGCGCGATGGCTTGCCCTGTGGGAGCGCCGCCCTCGGCGCGATGCGG
>JAXITB010000339.1:0-3580 GCA_034680305.1 Polaromonas sp.
CAGACGATTTCCCCCTGCTTTCCAGGAGCCAGCGTGACTTTGCTGGGTTCATCGTGTTCCATGTCTGGAAACTTGCGCATCTGCTCAAGGTGTTCCAGTAATTCCTGCTGGGTGCCCAAACTCAATTCATGTTTGACCTGGCCTTTGTTTTTGACGATGAAGCGCACCGTCTCGCCCTGCTTGACTTGAATGTCGGCTGGCGTGTAGCGCATGTTGTCCGTCATCTCGATGGTGACGGTTCGGCTGGCCTTGCTGGCCACGCCGGGCTTTCCAATCGCAGTCTCATCACTGTCGTGTCCGTGGCCACCCGCATGGGTACCACCTGCAAAAGCAGCACTGGACAACGCCAGCGCGGCGATCAAGGTTAAGGGACGAAGGGTTCGGGTCATCTGGGTCATTGCGATTTCTCCTGGGTTGAATGAAAAGGATCAGTGGTTGTCGTGGCCGCCGCCGCTTGGCTTGCGCACTTTTACTTCCGTTGGGGTGAGCGGCTTCTCGGCGCGTGGCATGGATTGCCCGCCTTCCGACTTGAAGCGGGCGGGTTTGGCCAGTGGCCCGGTGTATTCGTGCGCAACCGAGCCTTCCGGGTGCTTGAACCAGCCCGGATTGCTGTAATCACCGGGCTTTTGGTCGCGGCGTACCTTGAGCACGCTGAACATGCCGCCCATCTCGACCGAGCCGAACGGGCCTTCGCCGGTCATCATGGGCGCGGTGTTGTCAGGAATGGGCATTTCCATCTCGGTCATGTCGGCCATGCCGCGCTCGCCCATCACCATGTAGTCTGGAATCAAGGAATTGATCTTCTTGGCGATCCCTCGATGATCAACACCGATGAGCGTGGGCACATTGTGACCCATGGCATTCATGGTGTGGTGACTCTTGTGGCAATGGAAGGCCCAGTCGCCTTCCTCGTCGGCGAGAAATTCGATCTGCCGCATTTGGCCGACCGCGACATCGGTGGTGACCTCGTACCAGCGAGTGCTCTTGGGAGTTGGCCCGCCATCTGTGCCAGTGACGAGAAACTCGTGCCCGTGCAGGTGGATCGGGTGGTTGGTCATCGTCAGGTTGCCGATACGAATGCGAACCTTGTCGTTCAACCGCACATTCAATGAATCGATGCCGGGAAAGATTCGGCTGTTCCAGCTCCACAGGTTGAAGTCCAGCATCGTCATGATCTTGGGCGTGTAGCTCCCAGGGTCGATGTCGTAGGCGTTGAGTAGGAAACAAAAATCCCGGTTCACTTCATCGATCAGCGGATGCTTGGCCTTGGGGTGCGTGATCCAGAAGCCCATCATGCCCATGGCCATCTGCGTCATTTCATCCGCGTGTGGGTGATACATGAAGGTGCCGGGACGACGCGCGACAAATTCATACACAAAAGTTTTACCTGGTTGAATGGCGGGTTGATTCAGTCCAGCAACTCCATCCATACCATTGGGCAAACGTTGTCCATGCCAGTGAATGCTGGTGTGCTCAGGGAGCTTGTTCGTCACAAAGATCCGCACGCGGTCGCCCTCGACCACTTCGATGGTGGGGCCTGGGCTTTGCCCGTTGTAGCCCCACAGGTGGGCCTTGAAGCCTGGGGCCATCTCGCGCACCACTGGCTCGGCCACCAAGTGAAACTCTTTTACGCCGTTGTTCATACGCCAGGGCAAAGTCCAACCGTTGAGTGTCACCACCGGGTTGTATGAGCGCCCAGTATTGGGCACCAGTGGCGGCATGGTGTCAGGGCTGGTTTGAATGACGGGCTCTGGCAAGGCTGCAAGTGCCACGCGGCTCACAGCACTGGCTGCAACTGCACCACCAGCGATACTGGCCAATCGGAAAAAATCTCTTCTGGATGTCATTGCTTTACTCTCGTGTTCAATGTCCAGCCGCGCCAGCGCTAGGCGCGCTGGTCATCACGGACAGGGAGGTCGTGGTGGGGCGGCCGATCAACGATGCCTGCAAGGCTGCGTCCGCCAGCCAGTACTGCTGCTGCGCAGCGATGGCGGCGGTCACGGTGCCGACTTGATCACGAGCATCGGCCATCAGCTCAAAGACACCAATCAGCATGCCGTTGTAGCGAAGTTGGTTTTCATCGGAGATCACACGGCGCACGGGCAGCACTTCATCCCGGTAATGCTTGGCCACATCAAATGATGTGCGATAGGCCGAATAACTCTCGCGCAAGTGCGAGCCCGCCGCGCGCACCGTGGCCTCCAGTTGATTGGCCGCCGCGAGCGTGCGGGCATTCCACGCATCGCGCTGCATGCCGCCCCAGTCGAAAATTGGTAAGCGAACCGCCACCTCGAATCCGCGCGGTTCGGTTCGGGTTCCTGCGGCGTTGTCAAATACCGTATTGCGCCGCGCGGTCAGTTCGATGTCGGTGAAGCTGGTGATGATGTTCAAGCCTTGTGCCTTGCCCGCGCCAGCCAGTGCGCTTTGCGCCAAACGAATGTCCAGACGACCATTCGTCGCCAATGCGCCGACCGTATTTGGTTCGAGCGGCGCTTTGGGCAAATCGGGCAGACGTTCGGGCAGTTGGAGTTGTTGCCCCTGCGCCTCATCAAGCCCCAGCAAACGAATCAGTTCCTCCCGGCTCGCGGTCGCTTGGTGTTGGGTAGTCGCCAGGCGGGTAGCGGCATCGGCATAGAAAGATTGCTCACGGGCACGACTGATGCGATTGAAGTTGCCTACCGACTGCATGCGCCGCGCGAGTTCGGCACCGGCCTCGGCGCTTTCAAACACCTGTCGCGCGTAGCTCAGGGCCTGCTGAGCCGCCACAGCGCGCACCCAGGCTTGGCGTACCTGCGTCACACGATCCACCACCTCAGCAGAAAGACGCAATTGCGCCTGCTCGATGCGGCGCTCGGCGATGCCAGTGCGGGCAGGCAAGGTCAAGATATCTAGCAGACCAAACGAGAGCGAGCGCGCCAACTCCAGCTCATCACCAACCACCATGCGCTCAAAACTGAAGATGGGGTTAGCAATGCGCCCGACTTGTGCCGCGTCGGCGGACTCCGCCCAACCTTGCGCCAGCAGGGCTTGCAAGGCGTGGCTGTTGGTCAATGCGAGCTGCACAGCTTCTTTCTGCCCAAGGGGTTTTGCCAGCAATTGGGCAGCGAGCTGTGCGCGTTGCTCACGTTCCTGATTGCTTTGGGCCAAGCTCAATTGCCCGTCAGTGAAGCCGGTGGTCTCGGTATTGACGCGGTTCACGTTCTGCTCAAGGCTGACGCTGGCACAGCCAGACAAAACCCCGATAGCAACCACGGACACCGCCAGCTTGGCGCGATGAGATGAGAGCAAGCGCTTCATTGCTTGCCTCCCTCATGGTGACCGGCATGCGGATTGGCCGCCGGTGGCGTATCGGGCGCTGGCTGTCCAGTTGCGGCTTCCTTGGCGTAGGCGCGCCAGCCGCCAATCCGGCCAACCCGGTCATTGGCCTCACGCCAGGACTGCACCGCCTGATCGGTGTAGACCTGATAACTCGCCAATGCAGAGGCGTACTGCAACTTGGTCGGCAATGGATTGGCCTGAATTTTTTCCACTGGCGCGGCCAGTGCGGCACCGGTAGCCAGCACGCAGAGCCACGGCAACA
>JAXITB010000340.1:0-3541 GCA_034680305.1 Polaromonas sp.
CCCGGCACACCGACCAGATGCTGCAGCAACTGTGGCGGCAGGCCGACTTCGGGCCAGGCTGCAGCCTGGTGGCCGTCGGTGGCTATGGCCGGGGCGAGTTGTTTCCTCACTCCGATGTCGATGTGTTGCTGCTCCTGCCCGAAGACGCCGACATGGCGGCCGGCCAGGGTTTGAGCCTTCAGCAACGGCTGGAGGCCTTCATCAGCCTGTGCTGGGACTGTGGCCTGGAGATCGGCTCGAGCGTACGCACGCCCGCTGAATGCCTGGAAGAAGCCGCGCGGGACATCACCATCCAAACCTCGCTGCTCGAGGCCCGATTCGTGGCGGGCTCGCGCAGCCACTGCGCTGCTTTGCTTGAACAACTGGCTGCGCAGATGGATCCGCAGGCCTTTTTCGTGGCCAAAACGCTGGAGCTGCGCCAGAGGCACACCAAGTACGAAGACACACCCTACTCGCTGGAGCCCAATTGCAAGGAGTCGCCGGGCGGCTTGCGCGACCTGCAGATCATTGTGTGGGTGGCGCGTGCGGCCGGCCTCGGGCGCAGCTGGGAAGAGCTGGCCGATCAAGGCCTGCTCACCCGCTTCGAGGTGCGCCGCATCAAAGCCAATGAGGCCCTGCTCAGCCTGATCCGGCTGCGCCTGCATCTGTTGGCTGGCCGCCGCGAAGACCGGCTGGTGTTTGACCTGCAGACCGCGGTGGCCGAGTCCTTTGGCTATGAGCCGGTGCTCGACGCCGACGGCCGACCGCAGCGCGGCACCATGCGGGTCAGCGAAATGCTCATGCGACGCTATTACTGGGCCGCCAAGGCGGTGGCCCAGCTCAATCAGATTTTGCTGCTGGGCATTGAAGAGCGTCTGTCGCCCAGCGATTACCCGCTGCGGCGCATCAACGCGCATTTTCTGGACAAGGGCGGTCAGCTCGAAGTGGCCAGCGACGACCTGTACCTAAAGAATCCCCGCGCCATCCTAGAGACGTTTTTGGTCCACTCGACCGAACCGGGCATCAAAGGGCTGTCGGCCCGAACCCTGCGCGCCCTCTACAACGCCCGCGGCATCATGGACGCGCGCTTTCGCAGCGACCCGGTCAATCGGCAGACTTTCCGGCAGATCCTGCAACAGCCCGAGGGCATCACCCATGCGGTGCGCCTGATGAATCAAACTTCGGTGCTGGGCCGCTACCTGTGGGTGTTTCGGCGCATCGTCGGCCAAATGCAGCATGACCTGTTTCATGTCTACACCGTCGATCAGCACATCCTGATGGTCTTGCGCAATGTGCGCCGTTTTTTCATGGCCGAGCATTCACACGAATACCCGGCCTGCTCGCAACTGGCCGCCGGCTGGGACAAGCCCTGGATCCTGTACGTGGCCGCCCTCTTCCACGACATTGCCAAAGGCCGTGGTGGCGACCACTCCGAATTGGGCGCGCGCGACGTGCGCCTGTTTTGCCGCCAGCACGGCATTGAGCTTGAAGACGCTCGTCTGATCGAGTTTCTGGTCAACGAACACCTGACCATGAGCCGCATCGCCCAAAAGGAAGACCTCAGCGACGCCGATGTGATCCGCAGCTTTGCCCAGCGGGTGGGCAATGAGCGCTACCTCACCGCCTTGTACCTCCTGACCGTGGCCGATATTCGGGGCACCAGCCCCAAGGTCTGGAATGCCTGGAAGGGCAAGCTGCTGGCCGACCTGTACCGCTACACCCTGCGGGTACTGGGCGGCCGGGCCCCGGATGCCGACGCCGAAGTGGAGTCACGCAAGCGCGAGGCGCTGTCGCTGCTGGCCCTGCACAGCCAGCCCTTCGAGTCGCACAAGGCGCTGTGGGACACGCTCGATGTGAGCTACTTCATGCGCCACGACGCGGCCGACATCGCCTGGCACACCCGCCAGCTCTCGCGCCACGTGGGCCAAGACAAGCCGGTGGTGCGCGCGCGCGCCTCCCTGACCGGTGAGGGCTTGCAGGTGCTGGTCTACACGCCTGATCAGACCGACCTGTTCGCCCGCATCTGCGGCTACTTTGACCAAGCGGGTTTTTCCATCCTCGATGCCCGCATTCACACCGCCAACAACGGCTTTGCGATCGACACCTTTCAGGTGGTCAGCCCCCACCTGGGCGATCACCCACGCGAACTCACCGCCTTGGTGGAAGCCGAACTGGCTCGCACCCTGGCGCAGGCCGGTGCCTTACCCCCGCCCGGCAAGGGCCGGGTGTCACGGCGCGTCAAGAGCTTTCCTGTCGCGCCACGGGTGGACCTGCGGCCCGATGAAAAAGCCCAGCGCTGGCTGCTCAGTGTCTCGGCCAGCGACCGGGTCGGCCTGCTCTACGGCATCGCCCGCGTATTGGCCGAGCACCACATCAGCGTGCAACTGGCCAAAGTCACCACCCTGGGCGAGCGGGTGGAAGACACCTTCCTGATTGCCGGCGCGCCGCTGCAACAAAGCAAGGCCCAGATCGCCGTGGAGACGGAGTTGCTGCAGGTGCTGAGGGCTTGATGAGGCTGGCCTAGGCTTGGATGGGCATCAAACTCCTGGGCATCGAAATGCGGCCCGCAGGCTTCTGCGAACTGGCGCCCGCAAATCACGTCTAATCAAACGCCTAGAACGTTAAAAATTGTTACAATTGGGGGGACTTCTCCCAGAAGCTTTGTGAGCAAGCTTCCTGTCGGCCTGAAACGGCGCCATCGGTGGGGTCGCAACACACTGGAGACAAGCGTGAACCCAAGTAATGCCAACCTGCTGGCCGCACTGGCCCAAGAACTGGGCCTGGAAGGGCTGGAATTTGACGAGGACGGCATGTGCATGCTGCAAGGTGAAAACGGCATGAGCCTGGCCTTGCTCGCACAAGACACAGCCCGGTCGATGACGCTGGCTGCCAGCATCTATCCAGTGCAGGACGCCACCCGGGCCGCTTTGTGCGAGAAGCTGCTGAAGATGAATTTCCTGCTGCTCGAAACCCAGGGCAGCACCCTGTCGATTGACGAAGAGGGACAGGAGGTGGTGGTCTGCCGGCAACTCTCACTGGAGGACCTGCCGCAGGAAACCTTTGTCGACCAGATCCTCGACTTTCTGCTGCTGTCAGGCCAGCTGCGCGAGCAACTCATGCAGATGCCGCTGACGGGTGCCGGCCATTCTCCGCAGCCAGGCGGCAACTGGATCTCGGGCTGATCGCTCAGGCAAAGCCAGAAGGAGGCCAGAATCATGGATCCCATCAGCCGCCAGAGGCTCAACCAAGTCTTTTCCGACCTGCGCACCGGCAAGCTCAATGGCGCCGCAGCCGAGCCGCAGAACGAGACGATCTTCAAAAGCAAGTTTGACCGCTGGGGGCAAAACGTACAAACCAAGCTCAATCGGAGCAGCAAACTCGTCAAGGTCCTGGGATACATTGGGGTCGGTTTGGGCATGGTCACCGGGACCTTGCCGATCTACCTGGCCATCAAAGGCAAGTTCACCCGCTATGTCGACCCTGTCACGCTGACCGGGAACCGCGAAGACCCCTTCTTATCGCAGGTCAGCAAGTCGCAGTGGAAGTCGCTGAGCCGATTCGC
>JAXITB010000341.1:0-3503 GCA_034680305.1 Polaromonas sp.
CGTCCCCCACGCTCCCTGCCTCTTCCCTAAGCCCCCATCTGGAGACCCACGCCCCATGTCCGCCTGGATACACATGATCCCCCTGGAGGAGGCCCAAGGGCCCCTGGCCACCGCCTACGAGAAGGTCAAGACGCCCCACGGCACGGTCGACAACGTCATGAAGGCCCACAGCCTGCGACCGCACACCATGGAAGGCCATGTGGCGCTGTACCGCAGCGTGCTGCACAACCCGGACAACACGCTGCCGTTTTGGTTTCTGGAGGTGGTGGCTTCCTACGTGAGCATGCTCAACCGCTGCGACTACAGCCTAAGCCACCACTTCGCCAACGCGCGCCGGCTGATGGCCGATCCAGCGCGCGCCGAAGCGGTGCGCCTGGCCCTGCTCGATCGGGCGCCCGAGCGGGTGTTCGCTGGCAAGGAACTCGAGTTATTGCGCTACGCCGGCAAGCTCACCACCGACGTGGCTCAAATGGTCAAGAGCGACATTGACGCCCTGCACGCAGCCGGCTGCGACGACGGGCAGATCCTGGAGGTCAACCAGGTCTGCGCCTACTTCAACTACTCCAACCGTCTGCTCAATGGGCTGGGCGTGACCACCCAAGGCGATGTGATCGGCTACTACAAGGACGGCGACACCTGAGCTGACTGACACGAGCCCTGCGGGCCCGTGCCATCCTTCCAGGTTTATTCTGCCTTCAGGTCAGCCACCTTGGCCGCTCTGGCCATGGCCTCGTTTTCGCGGGCGATGACCTGCCCGTAAGCCTGCGCCCCCGCGCCCACCGGGTCGATCACGGCGGTCTGGAAGGTCTTGACGACCTCCGGGTGCTTGACCACCTCGGCGATCTCCTGGCTGATGCGTGCAATCGCCGCCGGCGGTGTGCCTGCGGCGGCCATGACACCGATCACCACGGAAAAGTCGAAGCCCGGAACCATCTCGGCAACCGTCGGAATCTCGGGGGCCTGCGGCGAACGAACCGCCGCATTGCTGGCCAGCACCTTAACCTGCCCGGCTTTGGCAAAACCCATCATGGAGGGCAAGGCCGCCACAGAGAAGTCCACCTGGCCACCCACCAGCGCCGGCGTGGACTGACCCGAGCCCCGGAACGGCACATGGCGCACATCCAGACTCAAGGCGGCCTTGAGCGCTTCCATAGTCAGGTGGTGGGTGCTGCCAATGCCCGATGAGCCGTAGGTGTACTCGCCCGGCTTGCGCTTGACCAAGGTGACAAACTCTTGCAAGGTGTTCACGCCCGTCTTGGGGTGGGCGACCACGAACAAGGGCGAACGCGCGATCAAGGACACCGGCAAGATGTCCACACCGACCTTGTAGGGCGCGGCCTTGTTGACCAGCGGCGTGATCGACAGCATGGAGCCGTCAGAGACGATGAAGGCATGACCGTCCTGCGGGCTGCTTTGCAGCAGCGCCTGGTAAGCCACCACCCCATTGCCACCCGGCTTGTTGTCCACCACCACCGATTGGCCCAGCCGCTCTGTGAGCCGCTGCGCCACCACCCGGGCCACCGTGTCTGGCAGGCCACCGGCGGCATAGGGGACGATGAATTTGACCGTCTTGCTGGGATAGGTCTGCGCCTGCACGCCCAAGGTGGTGAGGGCAAGAGTGGCCAGGGCCACGGCGGTCAATGATCTGCGTTTCATGAGAGCTTTCTTTCTGGCAATGGCAGCAAAGCTGCCTGTGAGGACAATGAATCGGGTGCTTGTGAAATGATTAGGCGACTAATAGAATCATTCTAAGCGTGGCCCAGCAAAACTGCCAAAAGCATGCGCCATAAATCCCTGCCACGCCTCAGCATTTGCCCCAAGCATGACCACACAAGCCAACACATTGCGGGTGACCCAGGCCACCCCGGCCGCGCGCGGTATCCAGCGCTTTGAACTCCAAGATCCAGCCGGCGGCCCACTGCCCGCGTTCACGGCAGGCGCCCATGTCCGCATCAAGACGCCCAGCGGCGCCTGGCGCTCCTACTCGCTGTGCAACGACCCGGCCCAGACCGACCGCTACGAGATCGCCGTCAAGCGCGAGACGACAGGGCGCGGCGGCTCGGTCAGCCTGATCGACGGTGTGGGCGTGGGCGACCTGATCGAGGTGCAGGCGCCAGAAAATCAGTTCGGCCTCGACGAGCGCGCCAGTCGCCTGCTGCTGATCGCCGGCGGCATCGGCATCACGCCGCTGATGGCCATGATGCGGCAGCTCGAAGCAGAAGGTCGACCCTACCAGCTGATCTACCTGACTCGCGATCCCGAAAGCACGGCCTTCCTGGGCGAGTTGCGCGCCCCCGAGCGGACCGGCCAGATCAAGGTGCATCACGATCAGGGCGACCCGTCCAAAGCAATGGACCTGTGGCCTCTGCTTGAAAAGCCCGGCAGCCTCAATGGACTGCACCTGTACTGCTGCGGGCCGGCCGGCCTGATGGAGGCGGTGCGCGACATGAGCGGTCACTGGCCGTCCAGCGCGGTGCACTTTGAAAGTTTTGGTGTGGACACCCAACCGAAGGCCGACGACCAGCCCTTCGAGATCACGCTGAGCAGCAGCGGCCAGACACTGCAGGTGCCTGTCGGCCAAACCATCCTGCAAACGCTGCGCAACCATGGCTTGGCCGTGCCCTTTTCTTGCGAAAGCGGCACCTGTGGCTCCTGCAAGACCGGCCTGCTGGAAGGCCAGGCCGATCACCGCGACATGGTCTTGATGGACGACGAGAAGGCCACTCGCATCATGGTTTGCGTCTCCCGCGCGCACAGCCCATCGCTGCTGCTCGATCTCTAAGGCGGCAATACCGATGAACGATCCTCTGCGCGTGGGCGTACTCGGCCTGGGCCGGGCCTTCACACTCATGGTGCCAACCTGGCGGGACGATGCACGGGTGCGTCTGGTCGCCGCTTACGACCCCCGACCCACCGCCAGGCAGGCTTTTGCGCAAACCTTCGGCGGCACGCCCCTGGACAGCGCCGAAGCGGTCTGCGCCGACCCAGCGGTTCAGTGGGTCTATGTGGCCACACCGCACCAAATGCACGCCGAGCACGTCTGCCTGGCCGCCCGCTTCGGCAAGCATGTGCTGGTTGAAAAGCCCATGGCCCTGAGCCTGGCCGAGGCCGATCGCATGATCGAGGCCTGCGCGCATGCGCAAACCCACCTGATGGTCGGGCACAGCCACAGCTTCAATGCCCCGGTCCTGCTGGCCCACCATCTGATTGCCAGCGGCCAGTATGGCGCGGTGCGAATGATTCACGCGATGCAATACACCGACTTCCTCTACCGCCCGCGGCGCCCGGAAGAACTCGACACTGAACGCGGTGGCGGCGTGGTTTTCAGTCAGGCGGCCCACCAGGTGGATGTGGTGCGCCTGCTCGGCGGCGGACAGGTGCAGTCGGTGCGGGCCATGACCGGCCGCTGGGACGCCTCACGCCCCACCGAAGGCGCCTACAGCGCCCTGCTGTCTTTTGCCTCAGGCGCCTTTGCCAGCCTGAGCTACAACGGCTACGGCCAC
>JAXITB010000342.1:0-3493 GCA_034680305.1 Polaromonas sp.
ACGGTCTCAGGCGTGGATTCGGAAAAATGCGGCAGCCACTTGTGGCCCCGGCCGGCTGCCACCACCGGAAAGCCACAGGTGCGCGCCCAGTCCACCAGATCACAAATGAGCGCCGGCTGGTCGCCAAAGGCCAAGGAATAAACCACGCCCGCCATCTGGGCGCGGGTGGCCAGCAAGGGGCCACAAAAGGCATCGGCCTCCACCGTCACATTGACCACATGTTTGTGCTGGGCAAAGGCTTCCAGAATGTGGTCGACCGCGTGCAGGGGCGAGCCGGTGCACTCCACCACCACGTCCACCGCCGGATGACGCACCAGGCTCTGCCAGTCATCACCCACATGGGTTGTGCCGTGCTTGACGGCATCGTCCAGGCTGGTGGCCGACAGGCGCTCGACCTGCCAGCCCACGCGGGCCAGGTTGGTCCGTGCGTTGTCGGGCGACAGATCGGCTATGCCGACCAGATGCACACCAGGGGTGCGGGGGATTTGCGCCAGGTACATGGCGCCGAATTTGCCCGCACCGATCAAGCCGATGCGGATGGGCCGCTGGTCTGCGGCGCGTTGCAGCAGTTTGGCATGCAGGTTCATGCGGTTTCTTTCAGTTCTTCAAGGGAGGTTTGCAGGGCGCTTTCGGGCATGCCGTTTTCCCAGGGCAGATCGACCGGATAGTCTTTCATCAGGCAATCGTCGGGCAGGCAACGGATGGGGGTGAAGTCGCGGTGAGCGATGTATTCGGGGCGCTTGTGGCGGCGGATGTGGTTGGAGACAGCGCACAGACTCAGGTAAACGCTGACCCGGTTCCAGGGCGAAAGGTTGCTGGTGGAGGCATGCACCAGGCAGCTGTGAAAGAGGATCATGGAGCCTGCCGGACCGGTGGGGCTGACGATGCCGCCGTCCTTGTCACCGGCGCGCTGCACCAGCTGACGAATCAAGTCGTTGTCCACCGTCCACAGCGGGTAGCTGGTGGTCGACAGGTCGTGCTTGGCCTCGACCACGCCTTTTTTGTGGCTGCCCGGGATGAACATCAGCGGGCCGTTGAAGGGGTTCACATCGTCCAGGAAAATCGCCACGTTCATGGCGCGTTCGGTGGGCATCAAATCGTCATTGAGCCAAGTGCCATAGTCCTGATGCCACTGCCAGACATCGCCTTCGAAGGCCATCTTGCCGTTGATCTTGAACTGGTGCATGTACAGCTTCTCGCCAAAGAGGTCTTGCACCGGCTCGATCATGCGCGGGTGGCGCGCCAGTTTGGCAAAGGGCTCGCTGTACATGTGAGCCGCAAAATTGGTGCGCACCGCTTCGCTGCCCCGCTCGCGCACGTTGTAGGCTTCGCGGCGGCTGTAGAGCTCGGGCACCGCGTCGGTGAGGGTGCGTGTTTCCTCGGGCGAGAAAAGTCCGGGGAAGAACAGGTAGCCTTCGCGGTCGAATTGGACCTGTTGTTCAGCAGTCAGTCGCATGGGGATCTCCTGATCGTTGGTTGAGTCGGTACAAAAGGATGGGCAATCAGCCGGGCAGGGCGCCCAGGGCCTGTGACAGCAGGCGGGCCAGGTTGCTGCCCGCCTCCTGACCATGTCGTCGCATCAGGTCTTCGGCCTGATCGGCCTGGCCGGCCGCGATGGCCCGGGCAATGGCCTCGTGCTCGTCCCAGATCGAGGCCCGCATGTGGGCCAGTTGCAGCACCGCGCCCATGGCCCGTCGAATGTGGGCCCAGTGCAGTTGGGCGCTTTGCGCGATCAGGGGGTTGCCTGAGGCCTCGTAGATGGCGCCGTGAAAGCGCGCATCGGCTTCGAGCATGGGCTTGATCTGGCCGCTCTTGAGCGCCTTGCGCCCGTTGCTGATCAGCTCGGCGGGTAGCTTGAATCGGTTTTGCGCGGCCAGGCGAGCGGCCAGCGCATCGAGTGCCGATCGCACCTGATAGATCTGGCCGAGTCGGGCCACGTCCAGCGGGGCGACCACCACGCCGCGTCCGGGGGCGTCGAGCACGAAGCCGTCCTTCTTGAGCAGGCGCAAGGCCTGCAGCACTGGCTGGCGCGAGACGGCCAATTGTGCGGCGATGTCTTCTTGCATGATGCGCTCGCCCGGCGCCAGCGAGCCGTCGCAAATGGCATCGAGCAGGGCGTGCCAGACCTTCTCGACCAGGTCGGGGGCGGCTTCAATCTGAATCAGGCTGGCCATGATGGGGTCAGAGTGTACTCTGTATACAGAATACGCTTGACGCCTGCCAGCCGGTGGGCGGTGACCCGGGTGGCGCTTTGTGCCAAGATCGCGGCCTGCTTGCACAAGGAGACTTCATGACGCGACACGACCCCGCCTGGCTTGACCAGATGTACAACAACCGCGCGATGGTGCCGGCCTTCCCGCAGCATGCCGCGGGCTGGGTGCGTGATTCGGCCCAGGCCAGAGCCCAGATGGCCTGCGCGCTGGACCTGCCCTATGGCTCGGGCGAGCGCGAGCGGCTCGACGTCTTTCCGGCCGATCGACCCGGCGCGCCGGTGGTGGTGTTCATTCATGGGGGCTATTGGCGTGCGCTGAGCAAGGACGATCATTCTTTTGTGGCCCCAGCCCTGCACGCCATGGGCGCCACGGTGGTGGTGCCAGGCTACCAGTTGTGCCCGGCAGTGACCATCCCGCAGATCACCATGCAGATGGTTCGGGCCCTGGCCTGGGTCTGGCGTCACATTGATGCTTATGCGGGCGACCCGTCACGCATCATCGTGATGGGGCATTCGGCGGGTGGACATTTGTCGGCCATGATGCTCTGTGGCCTGTGGCGCTCATTCGATGCGGCCTTGCCGGATCGTCTGGTTGGCCGCGCCCTGTCGATTTCGGGGGTGCATGAACTGGCGCCGCTGTCGAAAACCCCGTTCTTGCGGGATGACCTGCGCCTGAACCCGCAGGATGTGCGCCGGGCCAGTCCGAGCCGGCTGCCTTCGCCGAAGGGGCGCACGCTCTATGCGGTGGCCGGCGGCGACGAGAGCCCGGAATTTTTGCGCCAGACCCGGGTGATGCAGCAGGTCTGGGGCTCGAAGGTGGTGCCGGTGTGCGAGGCGCTGCCGGGTCTGAACCACTTCAGCGTGGTCGAGTCCCTGTGCCACAGCGGCTCGCGGCTCAATCAGCTGGCGCGGCAGTTGATTGAGGGCGCTGCCTGATCAAGGTTCGCATCGCCGCGCGGCTCCCACTCCCTTTTGCCTAGGCCCAGCGCGTTCTTGTAGGAGCGCACCCTCGGCACGATGGCCTTGGTCTTTGTGGGAGCGCACCCCCGGCACGATGGCCTTGGTCTTTGTGGGAGCGCCGCCCCCGGCGCGATGGGGCTTCTGATCGAGCGCCGCATCGCCGCGAGGGCGCGGCTCCCACTCCCACTTGGTCTAGGCCCAGCGCGGTCTGGTGGGAGCGCTCCCGTGGCTGGATGGCATTGGTCTTTTTGTGAGCGCCGCCCCCGGCGCGATGGGGCCGGTGATCGAGCGCTGCCCTACAGCGATGCGGCCGGTCACATC
>JAXITB010000343.1:0-3485 GCA_034680305.1 Polaromonas sp.
CCTTGCCGATGCCGATCTGTCCGCCCAGGTTTTTCTTGAGATAAGGCGCGGCGCTGAGGTGGTCAGCGTGGGCATGGGTCTCCAGGATCCACTTCACTTCAAGCCGATGCTCGCGCACATAGGCGATCACTTGGTCGGCCGACTGGGTGCGGGTGCGGCCCGATTTGGGGTCGTAGTCGAGCACCGAATCAATGATGGCACAGGCGCTGCCCGGGCCGTTGTGGACCACATAGGTCACCGTCCAGGTGCCCGGGTCAAACAGGCCGTGAACTTGGGGCAGGGCGGGGGTGGGGGATGCGGTCATGGTCACTCCTTTGATTAAGTTGCAGATAGTCTATTGACAAACAATTTATTTGTCAATAGACTATCGAGCAATTAACCGAAAGGAGCCCTTCGACATGAGCGAAGCCACACTCGAACTCGAGGACATGCGACAGGCGGCCAGCCAGGCCTGCAGTCTCATGAAGGTACTGGCCAACCCAGACCGCCTGATGATTCTCTGCCAGCTTTCCCAAGGCGAAAAGCGGGTTGGTGAACTCGAAGAACTGCTGGGCATCGTGCAGCCGACTTTGTCGCAGCAGTTGACTGTGCTGCGCGATGAGCGCCTGGTGAGCACCCGGCGCGAAGGCAAGAACATCTACTACACCCTCGACAGCCCGAAAGCCATGGCGGTGATCGAGACCCTGTATCAACAATTCTGCAACGTGACCTGCAAGCAGGCCGACTGAGCCCCTTGCACCTGATGAAAGAAAGGAAATTCCCATGACGATCGACTGGACTCACTTCACTCCCTGGGCCTCATTGGCCGGGGGCATCTTGCTGGGCTTGGCCTCGGCCATGTTCATCCTGGTCAATGGCCGGATTCTGGGCATCAGCGGCATTCTGGGCGGTCTGCTCAGCCCCAAGCGCGGCGACGCCGGCTGGCGCATCGCATTCATTCTGGGCATGCTGGCGGCACCGGTTTCGCTCACGCTGATTGCTCCAGCAGGGCTGATCAGCGCGCCGCGCATCGATGCCAGCTACGGGCTGGTGGTGCTGGCTGGCCTGCTGGTGGGCTATGGCACCCGCATGGGTTCGGGCTGCACCAGCGGCCATGGGGTCTGCGGCCTGTCGCGGCTGTCGCCTCGCTCTCTGGTGGCCACGGTCACCTTCATGGCGGCTGGCTTTGCCACCGTCTATGTCGCTCGCCACCTGATCTGAAGGAGACCCTCATGACCCGTACCACAACACACCGTTTGAGCGAATTTTTGGTGGGCCTGCTGTTCGGCTGGGGCCTGCTGCTGGCTGGCATGACCGACCCTGGCAAAGTGATCGGCTTTCTCGATCTGGCCGGTGCTTGGGACCCGTCTCTGGCCTTTGTGATGGGCGGCGCCATTGCCGTTGGGTTTTTCGCCTTCGGCAGCGCCAAAAAACGCACCAGTAACTTCCTTGGCGGCGCCTTGCACCTGCCCACCTCGCGCGACATCGACAAGCGCCTGGTGGCCGGCGCGCTCCTGTTTGGCGCAGGCTGGGGCTTGGCCGGCTTCTGTCCAGGGCCGGCCATTGTCAGCATGGCCGGCGGTCAGCCCAAGGCCATGGTTTTCGTGGTGGCCATGGTAGCCGGCATGCTGGTCTTCGAGTGGCTGGACCGCATGGGCCGGCGTGCGGCTGCGGCAGCGTGAGTCATTGACTTTTACAGGAGCCACTTTATGTCTGTTCAAGCACTGAGCGCCGACTTCGCCGTGGCCGGCCAAATCACGGCGGACGATGTGCCGGCCATTGCCCGGGCCGGCTTCAAGTCCATCATCTGCAATCGGCCCGATGGCGAGGCGGGCCCCAGCCAGCCGTCGTTTGCGTCGATCGCCCAGGCCGCCGAGGCGGCTGGACTGAAGGCGCAGTACCTGCCCGCCATTTCTGGCCAGATCACGCCAGACCACGGCGCGGCCATGGCCCGCTTGTTGGCAGAGTTGCCAGCGCCGGTGCTGGCTTATTGCCGCAGCGGCGCCCGTTCGACTTCTTTGTGGCAACTGGCACGCAGCCAGCCTTGACACCTCAGGCCATTCGCATGTCTTTGCCCAGCCGCACATCGTTCGCATCGTTCTTGCCCATCCTGTCCTGGGGGCGCCAATACGACCGCGCCACTTTGGTCAGCGATCTGGTGGCGGCGGTGATCGTCACCATCATGCTGATTCCCCAAAGCCTGGCCTATGCGTCGCTGGCCGGCTTGCCGCCCGAGGTGGGGCTGTACGCCAGCATCGCGCCGCTGCTGCTGTATGCGGTTTTCGGCACCAGCCGGGTTTTGGCCGTCGGGCCGGTGGCGGTGGTCTCGCTCATGACGGCCACGGCCATCGGCGAGCATGCGGTGGCGGGCTCGCCCGAATATTGGGCGGTGGCCATGACCCTGGCCTTTTTGTCGGGCGCCATGCTGCTGTTGATGGGGGTGCTGCGTCTGGGCTTTTTGGCCAGCTTCCTGAGCCACCCGGTGATCTCCGGTTTCATCACCGCATCGGCCCTGCTGATCGCGGCCGGTCAGCTCAAGGTGATTCTGGGCGTCAAGGTCGAGGGGCACAATTTTTTCGAACTGGTCTGGGGCTTGGTGCAGCAGGGCCATCGCATTCATTTGACGACGGCAGTATTGGGCCTGGCCACGGTGGCCTTCCTGTTTTGGGCCAGGCGCGGGCTCAAGCCCCTGCTGCTGAAATTGGGCTTGGGCGCACGCCTGGCCGATGTGCTGGCCAAGGCAGGTCCGGTGGCCGGGATCGCGGTGACAGCTTGGTTGACCTGGTTCTTCCACTGGCATGAGGCTGGGGTGCGCATCGTCGGCACGGTGCCCCAGGGCTTGCCGCCCTTGAGCTTGCCGTCTTTCGACCTGGCACTGTGGCAAGAACTGGCGGTGCCGGCGCTGCTGATCAGCGTGGTGGGTTTTGTCGAGTCGGTGTCGGTGGGTCAGACCTTGGCGGCCAAGCGGCGCCAGCGCATCGAGCCCGACCGTGAACTGGTCGCGCTGGGCGCGAGCAATCTGGGCGCGGCCTTCACGGGGGGCTTTCCGGTGACCGGTGGCTTTGCGCGATCGGTGGTCAATTTCGATGCGGGGGCGCAGACGCCGGCGGCCGGTGTGTTCACCGCCGGCGGGATTTTGCTGGCGGCGCTTTTCCTCACCCCGGCGCTGTACTTCGTGCCGCAAGCCACGCTGGCTGCGACCATCGTGGTGGCGGTGCTATACCTGGTGGACCTGAGCATCTTGCGCCGCACCTGGGCTTATGCCAAGGCCGACTTTGCTGCCGTCGTGGTGACCCTGCTGGCTACGCTCGGGGTCGGGGTTGAGTCGGGCCTGGTGGCCGGTGTGTTGGTGTCCCTGGCCCTGTTCCTGTTCAAGACCAGCCGGCCGCACATCGCCGAGGTCGGTCTGGTGGCCGGCACCGAGCATTTCCGCAATGTGCTCAGGCATCGGGTTAGCGTCAATCCGGCGCTGCTGAGCCTGCGCGTCGACGAGAGCCTGTACTTCG
>JAXITB010000344.1:0-3470 GCA_034680305.1 Polaromonas sp.
GATCAGGCTGCGCTCGCGGATCACCGCCACCTGCCTGGACAACATGGCTGTGGGCACGAAATTCAGGCTGATGCGCCGCATCTGCTCGCCAAAGCCCGGCATGGTCTTGTGCGCCACAGCCAGCGTGGCCTCGGGCGTCACATCGCGGGCGGCCGGGCCGGTCCCACCGGTGGTCAACACCAGGTCGCAGCCCGCGTCAACCAGTTCGATCAACGTTTCGCTGACGAGGGCTTGTTCGTCGGGGATCAGGCGCTCAACCCATTCGATCGGGTTGAGCAAGGCGCTGCTCAGCCATTGCCGCAGTGCGGGCAGGCCTTTGTCTTCATACACCCCGCTGGAGGCACGGTCACTGATTGAAACAAGCCCGATGCGCACCGGGTCGTGGTCAGCCATGAAACTGCTCCTTGATCAGTTGGAAGATCTCCCGATAGGCGCGGCCTTGACGCGGGGCTTGACCGGGCAGCGCCGGGCTTTGGGCGTCTTTGCGGGCCTGACGGACCAAGGCGCGCAGTTGCTGGGTGTCGGTGTCCGGGTATTGCTCGATCCACTGAGCGATTGCCTCGTCCTCAGCGATCAGGCGGTCACGCCATTGCTCGGCCTGATGCAAGGCGGCCGTCTCCTGCGCGCTGCCATGGTGCTGGACGTCAATGGCGTCACGCACGGCTTGGACGGTGTCTTCGTCAAGCTGCCTCATGAGCTTGCCGATGAACTGCATCTGCCGTCGCCGGCCCTCGAAGTCGGTGATGCGCTTGGCCGCGTCCAGAGCGTCCTTGAGCTTGTCGGGCAGCGTCAGTGCGCCCAGCAGGTCGCCGCGCAGCACCAGCAGTTGTTCTCCCAGGCTTTGCAGTTGGGCGCTCTCGCGCTTCAGGTCGGTCTTGCTGACTTCCAGACCGCCCTTGAGTTCACGCTTGAGTTCGAGGTCGAGTTCGCTGCCCTCGGCCACAAATTGACCTCGGACGAAGTACCCTTTTCTGGGTTTACGGGGCATGGTGGGGCGATGGCGGCAAACAATCCGCAAGGTGGGTTCGGGGTCGGTATCATAGTTGTCCTCTTACAGATCGCACTTTCGTGAAAAAGACCACCCCCCGCACCGACAGCGGCTTTAGCTACAGCCGCCCCTACTTTGAACAATTGGTTGACGCCGCGCTGGCCCATGCCCGCAAGCTGGGTGCCAGCGACGCTGCCGCTGAGGCCTCCGAGGGCTGCGGCCTGTCGGTCAGCGTGCGCAAAGGCGAATTGGAAAACGTCGAGCGCAATCGCGATAAATCTCTGGGCATTACGGTGTACCTGGGACAAAAAAGGGGCAATGCCTCGACCAGCGACTTTTCGGCCGCCGCGATCGAGCGCACCGTGCAGGCGGCCTACGACATTGCTCGTTTCACCGCCAGCGACCCGGCGGCCGGGCTTCCGGATGCCGACGATGTGTCGAGCCATCCACCCGAACTCGACCTGTGTCATCCCTGGGCCATCACAGCCGACAAGGCCGCTGAACTCGCCCTGGCCTGTGAGGCGGCGGCGCTTCAAACCAGCTCGCTGATCACCAACAGTGAAGGCGCGGGCGTGTCGGCCCAGCAAAGTCACTTTTTCAGCGCGCACACCCGTGGTTTTCGGGGGGGCTATGCGTCATCGAGGCACAGCATTTCCGTCGCCCCCATCGCCGGATTGGGCGAACAAATGCAGCGCGACGCTTGGTACAGCTCCATGCGCGATGCCCGTGAACTGGCCAGTCCTCAGGCCGTGGGGCGCTATGCGGCGGAGCGGGCGCTGGCCCGCCTGAACAGCCGCAAGATCGCCACCACCCAGTGCCCGGTGCTGTTTGAGTCCCCATTGGCCGCGGGGCTGCTCGGGGCCTATGTGCAAGCCACCAGCGGTGGCGCCCTCTACCGCAAAAGCAGCTTCCTGATGGACAGCCTGGGGCGGGCCGTGCTGCCTGCCCACATCGACATCAGCGAAGACCCCCATGTGCGCAAAGGCAAAGGCAGTGCGCCCTTCGACGAAGAAGGTGTGGTCACCCGGGCCCGGCAGGTGGTCGACGCCGGCGTGGTGCAGGGCTATTTCCTGAGTACCTACTCGGCCCGCAAGCTGGGCATGCGCACCACCGGCAACGCCGGCGGCTCGCACAATCTGGTGATGTCCAGCCGCCTGACCCGCGCGGGTGACGATCTCGACGAAATGCTGCGCAAGCTCGGCACGGGCTTGTTCGTGACCGAATTGATGGGGCAGGGCGTTAATCCGGTGACCGGTGACTACTCGCGCGGCGCCAGCGGCTACTGGGTCGAAAACGGCGCGATCGCCTTTCCGGTCGAAGAGATCACCATTGCCGGCAACATGAAGGACATGTTCATGGGCATTGAGGCCGTTGGTGCGGACGCCTACAACTACGGTGCCAAGACGGTTGGCTCGGTGCTGATCAATCGAATGAAGGTGGCCGGCAGCTGAGGCGGTCATGCGAGCCGAGTTGCTGGCAGCGCTTGCTGCGCTGTGCTGGGCAGTGGGCAGTGTGCTGTCAGCTCACGCGGCCGGTCGCATGGGCGCTTTCGCCTTCACCCGCTGGCGCCTGTTTTTTGCACTGACCCTGCTGTGGGCGGTCGCTGGATGGACCGGTCAATGGCGTGATCTGGACGTCGCGGCGGTCGCTCTGCTGGTGCTCTCGGGCCTGGTGGGCATCTTCATTGGCGATACCGCCTTGTTTGCCTGCATGAATCGGCTTGGGCCCAGGCGCTGTGGGATTCTCTTTGCCACCCATGCCATGTTTTCGGCGCTGCTGGCTTGGCCTTTCCTGGGCGAGACGCTTTGGGGCTGGCCGTTGCTGGGCAGTGGCCTGCTGGTGTCGGGCGTGATGGTGGCCATCGCATGGGGTCGGCGCGCCGATGAAAACCACCAGTGGGAAGCAACGCGCGGGCGCCTGGCCGTCGGAGTCGCCCTGGGCTTGCTGGCTGCCGTGGGGCAGGCCGTGGCGACTTTGATGCTCAAGCCACTCATGTCCACCGGGGTGGATCCGGTGGCCGCTTCGGCGGTACGAACCACGGCGGCCTTCTTGGCCCATCTGGCTTTGCTGTGGGGTGGACTGCGGCTGGCCAAGGTGCAGGAGCCGCTGAGCGCTCAGGTCCTGATCAGTACCTGGGCCAGCGCGGCGGTGGCCATGGCACTGGGGATGACCTTTATCCTGGCCGCGCTAAGGACCGGTCAGGCTAATTTGGTGGGCATCATGTCATCGATCTCGCCGATTCTCCTGCTGCCCTTGCTGTGGCTGATCTACCGGCGTCGGCCTGCGCTGGGGGCCTGGGTTGGGTCGGTCATGGCCATTGTGGGCACGGCCATGATCCTTGTGGGCTGAAGAGCCCCCCCGGTCGATCGACTCGCCGCACTCAGGGTGACAGGGCCGCCTTGACTGCGGCAGAGACCTGGCTCATGTCGGCCTTGCCGGTCAGTTGTGCTTTGGCGGCGCCCATGACCTTGCCCATGTCGCC
>JAXITB010000345.1:0-3451 GCA_034680305.1 Polaromonas sp.
TTCCTGGAGCGGGCCGACAACACGGCCCGCCTGATTGACGTCAAATTCCACGCGGTGGAGACGGACTTTTATGGCCAGGGCACCGAGAAAGACCAGGAGCTGGACTTCTACCATTGGAGCGCCATCCTGCGCAGCGTCTCCGGCTTCGAGATTTACCGCAAGGTCTACCGCGATGTGATCAAGCCCGAGCGGGTGGCCCAGTTGCTGATCCTGCGGCCCGACATGCCGCGCTCCCTGCTCGGTTGCATGAACGAATTCATGGGCAATTTGGGCATGGTTACCTCTGATCCGGCCAGCGAAACCCGGCGCCGGGCCGGCAAGCTGCGCGCGGACCTGCAGTTCGCCCGCATCGACGAGATCTTGGCCACCGGCCTGCACGCCTTTCTGACCCAGTTTCTTGACCGGGTCAACGAGATTGGCGCCCACATCAGCCGCGAATTCCTCGTGCCCGGCTGAGCCGCCCATCGGTCTGGTCCGACTTGCATTGGGCCATGCCCGAATTCGCTGGAAATGTGTTTTTCACTTCTGGCGGGCTGGTTTGCTGGCAGTCCCTCTTGTGCGGCTGCGCCTGAACTGCGAACCTAGCGCCCGGTGTGGGTCTGAGACCCGCCCATGCCGGCTGGGCCTGCCTTTTTGAGCAGGGCCGGCGGTCATCCGAAACGACGCAAGGACCCTCCATGAAGATACTCAAGATCGCAACGACCCTGGCTGCGGCCGGCTTGCTGGCCGCCTGCGGCACCCTCTCCCACGCGCCCGATGTACCTGCGACCACGCAGCAAGTGCGGGTCAACATCTTCCCCGGTGGCTTCAACTGGCCGATCTGGGTGGGGCAGGAAAAGGGCTTTTTTGCCAACAACCGGGTCGAGGTCAAGACCATCGACACCCCGAATTCGCGCGAGCAACTCACCGGTCTGATCAACGGCAACTTCGAGATCGCGATGACCGCCGTTGACAACCTGCTGGCCTACCGGGAAGGTCAGGGCGCTGTTCCGATCGACGGCAGCAACCTGATCGCGGTGATGGGCGCAGACAACGGCTTTTTGCGGCTGGGTGTACAGCCCAACATCAAGACCTTTGCTGACCTCAAAGGTACCAACGTGTCGGTCGACGCTTTGACCACCGGCTACGCCTTTGTGCTGCTCGAGGTGCTCGAGCGCAACGGCCTGATGCTCGACCGTGACTACAAGACGGTAGCAGCCGGCGGCGTGCTGCAGCGCTACAACGCTCTGATTGAAGGCAAGCATTCGGCCACCATGCTGATCGCCCCCTTTGATGTGTTGGCCAAGGAAAAAGGCATCAATGTCCTGGCCGACGCTTCGGCCGCCCTGGGCAGCTACCAAGGTCTGGTTGGTGGCGTGCGCAAGACCTGGGCCGACAACAACAAGCCCACCCTGGTGGGATACATCCGTGGCTACCGCGCAGCCCTGGACTGGCTCTATGACCCGAAAAACAAAGAGGCAGCTCTTGAGATTTTCATGAAGAACGTCAAAGGCGCCACCCGCAAAAGCGCTGAGACCAGCTACGGCATCTTGCTCGATCCCAAGAATGGCTTCACCCGCGACGCCGCCATCAGCGTCAGCGGTGTGCAGACTGCGGTGCAACTGCGCGAGAAATACGGCAAGCCGCAAAAGAAGATGCAGCCGGTGGCCAGCTACATCGACACCAGCTATCACCAGGCGGCCAGCAGCCGTCGTTGATGGACAAGGGCCACTTGCCCGCCACACCCAGGGTCAATCCCAGGGTTGGCGGGGCGGTGATCGCCACAATCGGCTTGAGGGCTGGCCGAGCTCAGTTTGAGCGAAAGGCAGGCGTTCGGTCAGTGGCGTCCAGTCACTTATCCGTGGTAGCCGGCTGCGTTGGCAGGCCTGATGGGGCCAATTCGGCTACCGCTGCTTGAACGAGACGACTTGTCGCAAATCCTTTCGGATGGCATCGAGGACAGCCCGTCTTTGCGTCACCTCGTCCGTGGTGCAAATGTGGCCGGAGCGAGTGGGTAATCGCTCGAAAAATCGATCACCGATGATTTTTGTTCCCTCAACCCTGTAGCGGCTTCGGTAAGTCAAACCTGCATCCTGTAAATCAGTTTCCGCTGGTGCCAGCAGCAGTTCGGCTTTCGGTGGTAGCGCCAACTCAAAGCGCTCTCGTATTTGAATCGGTGTGCAAAGCATGTCCGACTGGCGCGCCTCCAGGTTTTGCGGGCCCAAGTTAGAGAGAATGTAGACCGGTATGCTGTTTATGGCGGGGTGAACGTTCACGGTAACAAGCTCGCGATGTGGCAAAAAGTCGGGTAACTCCATTTGTGCGCTCAGGCTCTGAGCTTGCTTTGTCCTTTGCACTGCCGGATATTGCATGAAGCCCTTGCCCTTGAGGCCCGACGAACTGAGCAAACGCTGGACTGCGGTGCCTGAAAATCCGGCGGGTATTTGTATCAGGCGGTTTTGCAGGGTGGTTGCCGCTTCACCCACTGTGCCGATTTGAAGTTCGGCATGGGCGTGCCCGTCCGGCTTGATCAGCCAAGTCGACTGGATCTCTATCCGGTTATGTTGGGCTTCAAAGGCCGGGGTCCTCATGTCTTGGCTACCACCAGTCAAGCCGACCAGCACCGGCTTGGCGCTGACGGACCACGACAAGCTCCCAAAGGGAATATCTTTGGCGGTTGGATCTGTGAACAAGTTCAGATGCGGGATAAAGACCAGCGCGTGGTCGTAGGTGGCGATGGCTGCCGGCGGCACCCAGTCCGAGTTCGCGGTATTGATCAGAACGGGGGCTGATTCGATGCCTGCGGCTTGAAGCAAGCTCATCATCAGCAGGACATGGTCTTTGCAGTCCCCATATCGATTTTTCAATATGTCTGGCAGATTGTTGGCTACGTAGCCTCCTGCACCGACAAAAATGGCGACATAACGCATTTCCTTCGCGATCCATCGGGAGATCGCCCCAGCCTTTTCGAGGTCCCCCCTTGCGCCCTGTGTGATTTGCTCGCTCAAGGATTGAATCTCGGGGGTAATGATCATCTTCCCCCGCATGGCTTGGGCAAATGCATCGCTCAGTGCTGAACGCGAGGGCAGGGTGGAGTACGCCCAATATGGCCAAATCTTCAGCGAGTTGGCTGTCATGGGCTCGCTGCTGGAGGCGACGCCATGACCGGTCAAGGTCCAGGTGTTGCGACCCGCTTCGGTGTTCGTTTCCTTTTTGAAGCCTTGGGCCATGACTTCCATTGGCATATCTATGGGCGCGGTCAGGGTCACTTTGTAAAAGTCGACGGTCAAGTTGTTGGGCAGAAAGTCGAAATGAGTCAGCCAGTTGGGCAGGGGCGTACGGTGGACGCGTCTTCGAAGTTGAACCAGGGTTTTGTCACCGCTTTGCACTTGCGGAAATGTGATTTGCAGCGTGTTCAGGCCGGGCCAGCTGGTAGCGCCCCCCTCGGCAAGCAGGCCTCGTTGCACCAGAA
>JAXITB010000346.1:0-3445 GCA_034680305.1 Polaromonas sp.
AGCTGCAGGGGCCGCGCGCGGGCCTGCTCAATCGGGAGTGGGACAACAAGTTCCTCGATATGCTGATCGGCGACAGCGACGCTGCGCGCTTCATTCCGCATCTGGAATATCTGCGGGAAACGGGCAGCGAAGGCATCGAGATGGTGATGTGGCTCGTCATGCGCGGCGCGCTTGGCAAGAAGACCAAATGCCTTCACCGCCATTATCACATCCCTTGCAGCAACACGGCCATTGGCCATCTGGTTTTGGAGCCTACGGAATGAGAATAGCCCTCGCAGGCGCCGGCGCGTTCGGCGAAAAGCATCTTGATGGCCTGAAGCTGATCGACGGCGTGGAGATCACATCGATCATCAGCCGCCGGCTGGAGCAAGCGGAAGAGGTCGCCAAGAAATATGGCGCAAAGCACTTTTCGACTGAACTGGAAGATGCACTGGCGCGCGACGATGTCGACGCTGTCATCTTGTGCACCCCCACGCAAATGCACGCCAGCCAGAGCCTGGCCTGCCTGCGCGCGGGCAAGCATGTGCAAGTCGAGATTCCGCTGTGTGACGTCTACAAGGACGGGCAGGAGGTGCTGGCCCTGCAAAAGCAGACCGGTCTGGTGGCCATGGTGGGTCACACCCGCCGCTTCAACCCCAGCCACCAGTGGGTCAACCGCAAGATCAAGGCCGGTCAGTTCAACATCCAGCAGATGGATGTTCAGACCTATTTCTTTCGCCGCACCAACATGAACGCACTGGGCCAACCGCGCAGCTGGACCGACCACCTGCTTTGGCACCATGCCGCCCACACGGTGGACCTGTTCGCTTACCAATGCGGCAGTCCCATCGTCAAGGCCAACGCCATTCAGGGCCCGATCCACCCAACGCTGGGCATCGCGATGGACATGAGCATTCAGCTGCAAGCGGCCAGCGGCGCGATCTGCACGCTCAGCCTGTCCTTCAACAACGATGGGCCGCTGGGCACCTACTTCCGCTACATCGGCGACACCGGCACCTACCTGGCCCGCTATGACGACCTCTACACCGGCAAGGAAGAAAAGATCGACGTCTCGCAGGTCGATGTGTCGATGAACGGCATCGAGTTGCAAGACCGTGAGTTCTTTGCTGCCATTCGTGAAGGGCGCGAGCCCAACTCGAGCGTCGCGCAGGTCTTGCCCTGCTACGAGGTGCTGCATCAGCTGGAGCAGCAACTGGCCTGAATGGCTTTTCTTCCTTTCCCTTCGAAGGGAGAGGGCCGGGCTGAGGGCACGCGCCTCACCGAACTTTCTTTACGAGTCACACCATGCAACAACGTCAACTCGGCCCCTTCAGCGTCAGCGCCATCGGCCTGGGCTGCATGAACATCTGCCACGCTTATGGCACCCCGATCTCTGAAGAGGAGGCTGGTCGTCTTTTGCTGGCTGCGCTCGATGCCGGTGTGACTCACTTTGACACCGCCGCGCTCTATGGGTTTGGTGTCAGTGAGACGCTGGTGGGCCAGTTCCTCTCGCGCCACCGTTCGCAGTTCACCCTGGCCAGCAAGTGCGGCATGACGGGCGTGCCCAACGAGCAAGGCGTGAAGGTGCGCGTCATCGACGGTCGCCCCGCCACCCTCAAGGCCACCTGCGAGGAGGCTTTGCGGCGTTTGCGCACCGACGTGATCGATCTGTACTACCTACACCGCTGGGACAAGAAAGTCCCCATCGAAGACAGCGTGGGTGCGCTGGCTGACTTGGTGCGCGAGGGCAAGATCCGCAGCATCGGCCTGTCCGAGGTGTCGGCCCCCACCTTGCGCCGCGCCCATGCGGTGCACCCGATCGCGGCGCTGCAGACCGAGTATTCGCTGTGGTCACGCAATGCCGAAATCGCGGTGCTTGCGGCTTGCAGAGAGCTCGGCGTGAGCTTCGTGGCCTTCAGCCCGGTGGGGCGCGGCTTCTTGTGTGGCGCCCCGCTGGATGTCACGGCTTTCGATGCCAAAGATATCCGACGCACCATGCCCCGGTTCTCGCCCGAGAACTACGCCAAGAACCAGGCGCTGCTGCCAGCCTATCGCGCCATCGCGGCCGAGGTCGGCTGCACGCCGACCCAGTTGGCGCTGGCTTGGCTGCTGCATCAGGGCCCACATGTCCTGCCCATCCTCGGCACCCGCAGCGCGGACCATCTGCGCGATGGTCTGGGTGCGCTGGCGGTGCAACTGCCCGCGCCGGTGCTGGCGCGGCTCGACGGGCTGATCAATTCGCAGACGGTGCACGGTGACCGCTACAACGCGCAGGCCAACAGCGAGGTCGATACCGAGGTGTTTTGAGCCAGGCCTTGATGAGTTATCCGGCCGCGGTTTCAGCAATCAGCACATTGGCCGGGATGCCCAGGCTCTTGTGCAGCCGGCGGATCATGGCCAGCGTCAGCGGGCGCTTGCGGTTCAGCACTTCGTAGACACGGTTGCTCTTGCCAATGATGGGCTCGAGATCCTTGATCGATAGGCCGCTTTGCTCCATCCGGAATTTGATGGCCTCAACGGGGTCCGGCGCTTCCATGGGAACGTGCTTGGCTTCGTAGGCTTGGACCAAGGTAACCAGGATGTCCAGGCGGTCGCCCTCTGGGGTACCCAGCTCAGGGTCAGACTCCATCAAGGCGCTGATGTCCTTGAGCGTGGCCTTGTAGTCGGCTTCGGTGTGGATGGGTCGGATGTCCATGTTGTCCTCCGTGGCCATTCAGGCCATGTCAACGGTTTCAGCGTCCACTGCGTCGTACTCTCTGTGCGTGCCAACGAACTTCACGCAGACGACCTGCAGCTTGTAAGCGACGGCCACGATCAATCGGTAGTCGTTGCCCTTGATGTTGAAGACCACCCGCCGGTTCTTCAGGACGCTGGCACTGCGGTACTGCGCCTTGATATCTGCAGGCTGCGCCCACGCCGCACTGGTGGCCTCTTCATACCAAGCCCTCAGCGGCTGTTCGGCATCGGGGTGCCGTTGCCAGAAGTCACGAAGGGTGGAGACTGCGATGACACGCATGGTGGAAGTATAGTCCCAAAATGGGACTATGTCGGGCTAATACTTGCCAGGAGGTGCGTGTTCGTGCCTTAGCGCTGTGCCCCCAACGCTTGCAGTAGGGCCTGCCGTTCTCGCACTTTGCCGAGTGCCTGGGGCTCAAAACCCCAGCTCGCGCACCATCACCGCCGCCGCGCTGCGCAAATAGCGCCAAGCGGGCGGCTCGGCCTGCGCTTCGATGAGCACCTGGCCGCGCCACTGCGTGCTGGCCAGCTCAGGCGGCAGCGCCTCGGTGCTGAAGCTGACCCGGTAGGCCGCGCGTTCGGGCACCAGCTGGTTGCCTTTGGTGCGCGTGGCCACATGGCCGCCGGCGGCGGCCGACAGTTCCTTGCGCGGCAGCTGGCGGCTCGCATCGCGGTCGATCGAGGCCACCTTCAGACACAAGAACTACAGACCCTGGACTTCACGATGCTG
>JAXITB010000347.1:0-3443 GCA_034680305.1 Polaromonas sp.
AGTCGTCCAGGTCAGGCGTGTTGAGCAGCGAGGCGCTGTAGGGCGTGGGCGTGGACAGCCGGCCGCTGTTGACCAAAGGGCGGGCAAACGGTTCGGAGCGCGCCAGCTCGAGCACCGCGTTGCGCAGCCGCAGCGAGGCGCGCGACTTGGGGCTGATGAAATCGGTCGAGCGGGTGGAGTTGCGCAGGTTGTCGTCGGCCGCAAAGGCGCGTTCGTCGTGGTAGCTGCTCAGCAAACTCGCCGGTGCCTGACCCTGCACCACCAGGGCCAGCTTCCAGGCCAGGTTGTCGGCATCTTGCACGCCCGAGTTGGCGCCGCGGGCCCCAAAGGGCGAGACCTGATGGGCCGCATCGCCAATGAGCAGCACCCGCCCATGACGAAACTGATCGGCCCGGCGGCAGGCAAATTGGTAGACCGACACCCATTCCAGTTCAAAGGGCACATCGCCGAGCATGGCCTGAATGCGGGGGATGACCTTCTCGGGCTTTTTTTCTTCTTCGGGGTCGGCGTCACGACCGAGTTGAAAGTCGATACGCCAGACGCTGTCGCACTGCTTGTGCAGCAGCACGCTCTGGTTGCGGTGAAAGGGCGGGTCGAACCAGAACCAGCGCTCGGTCGGGAAGTCGGCCTTCATCACCACGTCGGCAATGAGAAAACGGTCTTGGAACACCTGCCCACCAAAGTGGGCCCCAAGCATGCGACGCGTGTCGCTGTTGGCGCCGTCGGCCGCCACCACCCACTGGGCCTGCATGTCAAAGCGGCCATCGGGGTTCTCGATGCTCAGTTGCACCTGGTCGTCGTCTTGGCTCAGCGCGGTGAGCTTGTGCTTCCAGCGCAGGTCCACCAGGGGGTGCTGCTCGCAGGCGCGCACCAGGGCTTCTTCCAGGTGGTACTGCTGCAGGTTGATCATGGCCGGCATCTTGTGATGCGCTTCGGGCAAGAGGTTGAACTGGTAGGCCTGTGTCTCGCCGAAGAACACCTTGCCCACCTGCCACTGGATGCCGCGCTCAGCCAGCGATTCGCCCAAGCCCAGGCGGTCCCAGATTTCCAGGGTTCTCTTGGCGTAGCAGACTGCACGCGAGCCGATGCTGACCGTGTTGTTGTCGTCCAGCACCACCGTGCGCAGCCCGCGCGAGGCGCAGTCGAGCGCCAGCGTCAAGCCCACTGGGCCGGCGCCGATGATCACCACCGGATGGCACACCCTCTGCCCGCCCTGCTGCTCAGGGCTGGGGCGGTAGGCAAACTCGGGAAACGAATAAGTATTGAGCATGGGGCAGCGTCAGGGCTCAGTGCGAGCCAGCGGCGAACTCGCTTTGGTGCATCCAGGCGGCATGCTCGGGGGCACGGCGCGTTTGCGACCATTCTTCCAGCATGTCCCACTTGACCTCGTCGAGCTTGCGGTACATCTCGGGCGTGCCAATGTCGGCCGCCAGTTCGAGCCGATGCCCGTTGGGGTCGAAAAAGTAGATGCTCTTGAACAAGGTGTGGTTGACCGGACCGATGACCTCGATGCCCGCCGCTTGCAGCCGGGCCTTGGTCTGCTCCAGCACCTCGACGCTGCCGACCTTAAAAGCGATGTGCTGCACCCACTGAGGCGTGTTCGGGTCACGCCCCATGTCGGGCGAGTTGGGCAGCTCGAAAAACGCCAGCACATTGCCCTGCCCTGCGTCGAGGAACACATGCATGTAGGGGTCAGGCGCCTTGGTCGAGGGCACCTGGTTTTCGGCAATGGCCAGCACAAAATTCATCTGCAGGTGCTGCTCGTACCACTTGACGGTCTGCTTGGCGTCTTTGCAGCGGTAGGCCACATGGTGAAAGCGTTCGATGTCCATCGAGGTCTCCGGAAGGCGGGTGCTGTTGGGTTGGGCCGATCTGGAAAGCGCCAAGGCGCCATCAGCCTTCGAGGGCCTGCCACATCGCCACATCGCGCTCGGCCGTCCAGATGCGCGGGTCGGGGTATTGGGTGGCCTCGTCGTAAGCGCGAGTCACATCAAAAGGCATGCAGTGATTGAAGATCACCCAGTGTCCGTACTTGGGCTGCAGCGCGGCGAAGGTGCGTTCGTACACCTTGCGCAGGTCTTCGCCACGGTCGGCCCCCGCTTTGACCTCACGGTAGAGGTCGGCAATGAAACTGCGGGTACCGGCCAGCCCCGCCTGCACCGCTTCGGGGGTTTGCAGGGCCGCGCCGCGGCCAGGCACCAGCGTATTCGGCTGGAGCGCTGCGACGTGGTCCAGGGTTTGTGGCCAGTCACGCAGGTAGGCATCGCCCGCATACGGGGTGGCGTCGAACTCGACCAGGTCGCCGCTGAACAAGATTTTTTCATCGGGCAGCCAGGCCACGGTGTCGCCCTTGGTGTGGCCACGGCCAAGATGCAGCAGCTCGACCCGCAAGGAGCCCATCCACAAGGTCATCTTGCCGGTGAAGGTGATCGTCGGCCAGGTCAGACCGGCCGGCACGCTCTCAACGTTACGAAACAGGCGCGGAAAGCGCCCGATCTCGCTGGCCTTGTCGAACTCGCCGCGCTCGACGATCAGGTCGTGGGTGTCTTGGCTGGCAATGATCTGCTCGGGCGCATAGGCGCTGGCCCCGAGCACCCGGACCGCGTGGTAGTGGCTGAGCAGCACGTACTTGATCGGCTTGTCGGTCACCTGCCGGATGTGGCGAATCACGTCCTGGGCCATCGCCGGGGTGGCCTGGGTGTCGATCACCATCACCGAGTCGTCGCCAATGATGATGCCGGTGTTCGGGTCGCCCTCTGCCGTGTAGGCATAGGCGTGGTCGGACAGCCTGTCGAAACTGACTTTTTTCTCGTCAAGATCGGCGGCAGAGGCGAAGGTTTTGGTGTTCATGACAGGCACTCAGAGGGTCAAGAAAATTTGTCTAAGACAAATTGATTTGGAATAGCGTAAGATTTTCCGCTCGAAATTTCATTGGGTCAAATCAATTTAACAAGGGTAAACCCTAGGCCGCCTCCAGCCGAACCGCCCCCATCGCACAATGATCTCTATGCCCCCCAGCCACCCGCACCCGCACCCGCCAGCGCTCGGCCGTGACGATGCCGAGGCGCCCGAGCGCACCTCGCGCGGCATTCAGAGCGTGGAAGTGGGCGGGCAACTCCTGAAGGCGCTGGTGCGATCGGGCCGGCGCATGGCCCTGAAGGACCTGGCCCGCGAGGCCGATATGACGCCGGCCAAGGCCCACCCCTATCTGGTGAGCTTTGGCAAGCTCGGGCTGATCGAGCAGGACCCGGTCTCCGGTCATTACGGGCTGGGCCAATTGGCGGTGCAGTTGGGCCTGATCAGCCTGCAGCAGGTCGACCCGGTGCGGCTGACCATCGCCGAGCTGCCGGCGCTGGCGCAGGCGCTCGGGGTGACGGTGTCGGCAGCGGTGTGGGGCGGCAGCGGCCCCATCATCGTGCGGGTGGAAGAAGGCCCCCGAGCCG
>JAXITB010000348.1:0-3432 GCA_034680305.1 Polaromonas sp.
ATACCACGCAACGAGCACGCCATCTTCTTTTCGATAAACGATGTATCGCGCTTCCCCGCAAAAACCTACATCCCAATGCAAAGCATTATCAAAATCCAAGTCATTTTGAAAAACAGCCAAATCACATTTGATGTTGTAGGAGTTTTCACCCACAAACAAATGCAATTGCCACTCCCTTGTTTCGATTTCTCGTGCCTTTGCACATTTCGGACACTCACATACACTCTTCAGCTTAGACATAAATTACCTTTCAGTTAGTTGATAAAACGTGCTGCTTGACTTGTTTGGTTATGTCCCTCAGCACAAGTGTTAGTATGCGCCTCTTTGCCTATTTTTTAGGCAGCAACGTATTCGCAGCGAATTAGCTGATAACATCTTGCGATGCGTAAAAAGTTCTTAGCTATCCATCCGCTTATTGGGACGAAGCACAAGCCATCGCCCATACATCTGCAGCAGCGCAGTCCCTACTATTGGTGGTGGGCATATCTGCGAAGGAACGCTGACTACCTTGCTTGCTGTGAGCGTGGGGGAGTTGGGGAGCTTGCTGAGCTGTATGCGGACTTCGGCGACGTGCGTAGTGATGACTTCCGCACGTGGTGGGGCGCTCCCAACAACAAAGGCGACTACTTGTTCGCCGAAGAGCCATTGGTGTTGACGCCGACCGAAATTGACCATTTAACCGAGTTGATGCCGACTCAAAATTGACCAGGGTGTTCCACTTGCCTGCTGAAATTTTCAGCAGGAGAGACAAGAAGGTGATCACCATGGAAATGATAGGCAAGGTCAGGCGCATGAAATTGCGCGATCAACTCTCCAACAGCGAGATTGCACGGCGCACGGGGCTGTCGCGCAACACGATCAAGAAGTGGCTGCAGGCCCCTGGCGACCAGGCTCCCAAATACCGGCGAGAAACGGTCCAGACCAAGTTGGGGGCATTCGAGGAGACGCTGGTGCAGGCGCTCGAGGCAGATGCGCGGCGTCCCAAACATGCCCGGCGTACAGCCCGGGCGCTGTTTGCGCAGTTGCAGGCTCAGGGCTACCGGGGCGGCTACAGCCGATTGACGGACTTCATTCGAGATTGGCGCCAAAGGCAAGGCCAGACGGCCGGCAAAGCCTTCGTGCCGATGAGCTTTGAGTTTGGCGAGGCCTTCCAGTTCGACTGGAGCGAGGAAGGGCTGCTGGTGGGCGGCGTCTACCACCACATGCAGGTCTCGCACCTCAAGCTGTGTGCCAGCCGCGCCTTCTGGCTAGTGGCCTACCCTAGCCAGGGCCACGAGATGTTATTTGATGCGCACACCCGCAGCTTTGCCGCCTTGGGAGGCGTGGCACACCGTGGCATCTACGACAACATGAAAACAGCCGTTGACAAGGTCAAGAAAGGCAAAGGCCGCATCGTCAACGCGCGCTTCAACGCGATGTGCAGCCACTATCTGTTCGACCCCGACTTCTGCAACGTCGCCTCGGGCTGGGAGAAGGGTGTGGTGGAGAAGAACGTGCAGGACAGCCGACGGCGGATCTGGCTGGAGGCTCAAGAGCGGCGCTTTGGCTCATTTGCCGAACTCAACGCCTGGCTGGGCGAGCGCTGCCGGGCGGTCTGGGCCGAGACGGCGCATCCCGAACACCGGCAGTTCACCGTGGCAGAGGTGCTTGAAATCGAGCGCGAGCACCTGATGAGCATGCCCGAGCCCTTTGATGGCTATGTGGAGAATCCGGCGCGGGTGAGCAGCACCTGCCTGGTGGCGGTGGCACGCAACCGTTACTCGGTGCCCTGTGAATGGGCAGGGCATCTGGTCAGTACGCGGCTTTATCCGAATCGGGTGGACGTGGTGGCTCAGGACAACATCGTTGCTAGCCACGCGCGGCTGACTGGCCGAGGGATGACCAACTATGACTGGCAGCACTACATCGAACTGGTGCAGCGCAAGCCCGGGGCGCTGAGGAACGGAGCGCCCTTCCTGGACCTGCCACCGGCGCTGCTCAAGCTGCGTCAGGCTTTGCTGCGCCATCCGGGGGGCGACCGCATGATGGCGCAAGTCCTGGCTGTGGTGCCGCAGGCCGGGTTGGAAGCCGTCCTGGTAGCGGTGGAGGTGGTGCTCGAAGGCGCCACGCCCAACGGTGGCATCAGCGTCGAGCATGTGCGCAATGTGCTGGCACGCCTGAGTGGTCCGCCGGTGCCGGCCCTGGCCGAGACGTCACTTCAACTGAGCCAGGTTCCCGTGGCCAACACGGCCAGGTACGACCACTTGCGCAACACCCAGGACGAGGAGGCCTCCCATGCCTGAAGCACCACACCTTGCGCGAGACGTTCAGGCCGAGCTCAAGGCTCTGCGCTTGCATGGCATGGCCGGTGCCTGGGCTGATCTGATGGAGCAAGGCGCGAGCAGCGACCTGGCCGCCTCACGCTGGCTGCTTGAACACCTGCTGCAGGCAGAAGAGGTCAACCGGCACATGCGCTCCATTGCACACCAGACCAAGGTGGCCCGCTTCCCGGTCCACCGGGATCTGGCTGGCTTTGACTTTGAGGCATCGAGTGTGGACAAGGCCTTGATCGTCAAACTGGCCGATCTGTCGTTCACCCAGCAAGCACAAAATGCCGTGCTCATTGGCGGGCCGGGCACGGGCAAGACCCACCTGGCCACGTCGCTGGGCATCTCGGGCCTGACGCATCACGGCAAGAGGGTGAGGTTCTACTCAACGATCGATCTGGTCAACGCGCTGGAGCAGGAAAAGGCCCAAGGCAAGGCCGGGCGAATTGCGCTGAGCCTGGTGCGCATGGACCTGGTGATCCTCGATGAGTTGGGCTACCTGCCCTTCAGCCAGGCCGGTGGTGCCCTGCTGTTCCACTTGCTGTCCAAGCTCTACGAGCACACCAGCGTGCTGATCACCACCAACCTGACGTTTGCCGAGTGGTCCAGTGTGTTCGGTGATGCCAAGATGACCACAGCGTTACTGGACCGCCTGACGCACCATTGCCACATCCTTGAAACAGGCAATGAGTCCTACCGCTTCCGTCACAGCTCCAGCGAGGCAAGGGGTCGCATCAAGGCCAGGGAGCAGGCACGCAAAACCGTCACCAAGGAGGTTCAAAACAGCGCATAGCCTTAAACTTATCCACAACCAGCGGCTTCGCCGCTGGCTCAAGTCCCCTGGTCAATATTCAATCGGCACAGGTGGTCAATATTGGATCGGCACCAACAGTACTTGGTCTGGATTTGCCTGGGAGTCGCTGTCAGCCCACTGCGATGCGGTTGGGGTCAAGCTCTACACCATGCATTGGCCCATGATTGCGCGCTATTGGGCGCGAGACCTGCTCGGAGCCTCCGACGGACCTGCGGCCGACGTGGTGACCCAATTTCTTTTTAAGTGGATGGGCTTGGGGCCAGGCCCGGACGCCACCGCCTTGAGGTATCCGCCCCCTGACACCGATCACCC
>JAXITB010000349.1:0-3425 GCA_034680305.1 Polaromonas sp.
AGAACTTACACCACTTCCTGGGACATTAGCTGGGGGCCAGACGGACAAACCCGCAATCGGACCTGTATGACCCCGACACAGATCACCTGTCCTATAGTTCCAGGATGTGCGCCCACTATGAATCGGTCCACCACCCGCAGCGCCTGCGCCAGCACTTCGGGGTGGACTTACCCAGCGAGTTGGCCCGTCGCGATGTTTGGCCGGGGCACTTGAGTACTTTCATGGTTGGCGCCGACCTGGCCTCCAAGGCGTCGACCAGTTCGAGGCAGGCCAGGCTGGGGGTGTTCGGCTTGATTCCCGCTTGGGCCCAAGACCCCAAAATCGCGCGCCACACCTACAACGCCCGCAGCGAAACAGTGGCTGCCAAGCCCAGCTTTCGCGACGCCTGGCGCCGGGCCCAACACTGCATCGTGCCGGCCGAGGCCATCTTCGAGCCTGACTGGCGCAGCGGCAAGGCGGTGGCCCAACGCATCGGCCGACACGACGGACAGCCGCTGGGGCTGGCCGGTTTGTGGTCGCTCTGGCGCGACAGCCTGGGGACCGACCTGTACAGCTTCACGCTACTGACCATCAATGCCGATGGGCACCCCTTCATGCGCCAGTTTCATCAACCGGACGACGAAAAGCGCATGGTCGTGGCCCTGCCGCCCGAGCGCTACGACGACTGGCTGCAATGCGGGCCAGAGCAGTCCATGGACTTCTTGCAGCACGGCCCAACCGACGAGTTAACCCTGGAGCAAGCCATCCCATGAGAACGCGCCATCCCCTGCGATCGAAATCCAGAGCCTTTGCCCCAGCCGTGCTGGGACTGGCGACCCTGGGCCTGGCCACGGCCATGGCGCAGGGCCAAAACAGCGATCGGCCGAGATTGACGGTGGCCGAGGGCGGTATGCCGCAGTGGGTGGACGCCCCCGCCTACGCCAAAGCGCACAGCGCCAATGTGCTCGATCGCAGTGTCTTTTTCCTGCCGAACTTTGGTGCGGTCTACCGCGCCAAATTCGAATCACTGGTGCCCAGCATGCCAGCGGTATCCTTGCGCGGCATCGTCATTCACAACCACGGCTGCGGCGGGCAGTATGTGACCGAAACCCAGGTCGCACAGTTTTACCTGCAGCAAGGCTTTGGCGTGGTCACCCCGGAGTTCGCCACCCGACCCAGCAATCGAATCGGATGCCCGGGCAGCACCGAAGACGAAATGCGCCGCAACAGCGGGACCCGGCAAAACGAGGGCATCTACCAGGCGGTCAATCCGGCTCGATTGGCCGCACGCGGCCAAGACGTGATGGCGGTGGCGCAGTGGCTCAAAACCATGACCCGACTGCCGATCATCGTCAGTGGACACAGCGAAGGCTGCCGAACCGTGTATTCGCTGCACCTCCAAGACCCGCAAATGATTGGCGGCGTGTGCCTCAAGCAGGGCCTGCAAAAACCGTTTGAACATACTTGGCGCTGGAACACCGCCGTGCCCATGTGGCAGTCCATTGAGGAAGCCGACCCCTGGGTGATGTTCCCAGAAGGGACCACGGCGCGGGACGTGAGCTTTGAGCGTGTCTTCAAAACATCGCCCGGCCAACTGACCGTGGTGATCGTGCCCGGCAAAACCCATTGGCCGCTCAACCAGGAGGCCGAACGAGAGAGCCTGCGTCAGTGGCTCAACGCGCGCGTGAACACGCGGTATGTGCCCGGCCTGAACGGACTGAACTATGAAACCGTGCTGCCGCAGATCCAGCAAAAACTCACAGCCCAGCGATAGGCCCGGCAGGGCCATCCCCGGAGACGGCGGTCCGACACAGGCGGCTGGCCCGCCCGCCAGCAAGAGGCCACCCGTCCGATGACAAGACCACGCCCGTCACCATCGCCCTTCGTGCTGGCCGCGCTGCTGTCGCTGGCGGCCGCGATTTCGCTGGGCATCACCCGCTTTGCCTATGGGCTGCTCTTGCCCATCATGCGCGAGGATCTGGGCTGGTCATACACCCTGGCCGGGGCCATGAACACGGCCAATGCGCTGGGCTATCTGCTGGGCGCACTGAGCGCACCGAGCCTGATGCGCCGCTGGGGGGCGGCCAGGGCCTTGCTGGTCGGGGCGGTGGGCGCCAGCCTGTTTATGGGGATGAGCGGCTTTGTCAGGGCAGCCGACGCCTTGCTGCTACAGCGCCTGTTGGCCGGCGTGGCCAGCGCCTGGGTTTTCATCGCCGGGGGCTTGCTGGTGGCCCAACTGGCGGCGCATCACCCCCAGCGCAGCGGCTGGCTGCTGGGTCTGTACTACGGCGGCACGGGCTGGGGCATTGTGGTGTCAGCCCTGACCGTGCCCGCCATCATGGCTTGGGTCGGCCACTGGGCCGGCGCTTGGTGGGCCCTGGCCCTGGTTTGCGGCTTGGCGACCGCCCTCCTCTACCGTCCGGTGCAGCAGTTACAAGGCGGGCCAGCGGCAGCCGCGCCCACAGTCGCTGAGCCTGCACCCACCAAGCTCACGGCCTACCTGCCCATGCTGGCGGGATACGGCTGCTTTGGTGTGGGCTACATCGGCTACATGACCTTCGTGGTCGCGCTGATGCGCGAGCAGGGTGTAGGCACTGCAGGCTGGACCGGCTTTTACACCTGCCTCGGCCTGGCCGTGGTGGCATCGGCGCGGATCTGGGCCGGGCTGCTCGATCGCTACCGCGAGGGCCAGGCACTGGCCCTGCTCAATGCCTTGCTGGGGCTGGCCACACTGGTGCCTGCCCTGACGGCCCAGCCCTGGGCCCTGCTGCTGTCGGGCCTCCTGTTCGGCGCGGTGTTTTTGTCGGTGGTGGCCTCCACCACCGCATGGGTCAGGCACAACCTGCCTGCCGCGCAGTGGGCCAAGGGGATCACCGTCTTTACCGTGGTTTTCGCCCTTGGCCAGATCATCGGGCCGACCTGGGTGGGCGTCATCGCGGACGGCCCTGGCGGCTTGGCCCGCGGTCTGGTGGTGTCGGCCTGCGTGTTGTGGGTAGGCAGCGCCCTGGCCCTGCTGCAAAAACCATTGGCAAGCGCCCGCCCCTCGGCACCGGCCTGAACTCGAGCCGGGTCTGGAGCCGACCCGGCCTCACTTGCCCTTGGGCTTGTCCGAATCGGACTTTTTGTCGGGGATGACCGCGTCAACCGCAGCCCCAACGGTCTTGACGCCGACCTTGGCCACCGTGACCACCGAGGTCACGGCCAGATCGGCCACCGCCACGACGGCACAACCCGACGTCAGGGCCATCAAGACGCCTGAGAGCAAGAAACGAGTAATGGTCAGCGACATGATTGAACCCAGATCCTGCTCGGTTGGAGATTTCGCAGTGTACGTCTGCGGGGCGTGCTGGGCGGAGCTAAGAGTCCAAGCTTGCTATTATTTTCAGTCATTGTGAAAAGCACGCCCACCTTGATCCCAGAGTACAGGGTGGGGCCAAACCATCGCG
>JAXITB010000350.1:0-3423 GCA_034680305.1 Polaromonas sp.
CATCTGGGGAGACCCCGCCGTCACCCAATTCATCAGCGGCAAGCCTGCGACACAAGAGGAGTGCTGGGCGAGGCTTCTTCGTTATGCCGGGCACTGGGAATTGCTCGGCTTTGGGTATTGGGCCGTGCAATGGAAGGACGGTGATCAACTCATTGGCGACGTCGGTTTTGCGAACTGGGAAAGAAACATCAGTCCCTCCCTCGATGGTTTGCCGGAAGGCGGTTGGGTGCTCTCGACCGAAGCGCATGGGCGCGGCCTCGCCACCGAGGCGGTGAACGCTGCGCTGGCATGGATGGATGCCACGTTCGGCGCCCAGACGACGGCGTGCATCATTGGCCAAGAGAATGCGGCGTCCATTCGAGTGGCTCAGAAGGCGGGGTACCAAGAACACTGCCGATCGGACTTCAAAGGATCCAAGGTGATCCAGTTTCGCCGCACTGGGGCTTGTTGAATGCGCCTTGCGACGGCTGCATTCATTTCTTGGTCAAATGGTCACCATGACTAGCTGCGTAACAGGCGCGACATCGATTTATGCGGTCCTGCTCCCGGGAACAGCACAGACCTTGTGCGCACCGGGTCGAGGCCGAAGGCCTCGCTGCATGTTGCAGTGATGAGGCTGTCGAGGGCCAATGTGGGCATGAGGTCACGACCATCCAGCAGATTTCCGGGGGCCAAGCCAGGCCAGTCTGTAAGGACCCGACCGCCTTGAACAGCACCACCGATCAGCATGGCGGCCGCACCAGTACCGTGGTCCGTTCCACCTGTTCCGTTGGTGGCCACCGTGCGCCCGAACTCCGTGGCCACCAGAACCACCGTGTTTGCCCAGACCTCGCCCAGGCCCTCACGCAGTCCACCGATCAAGCCGTCCAAACCCAAGAGCTGCCGGGCCAGGCGTGCATCCTGCCCGCTGTGTGTATCCCAGCCGTTGGACTCGATCATGGCAATTCGCGGCCCGTCAGCGCGTGCCAAAAACCCCGCGGCCATGCGGCCCAGTGCAGCTGAGTCTTGACGGGCACCGTTGCCACCCATTTTTTCTGTGGCCATGCCCCGCGCTGCGAGCGCCGACGACCACAGCAGATGGAGTTGAGGGTCTGACCCATAAAGCTGCTGCACCCGCATGAGTAAGTCTTCACTGGCCTCAGGCAAGCTGGACGGCGCATACGAGATGACCTCAACGGCCCCCTGCATGGCCAGCGGTATGACAGGCGCAAATGCAATGGCCTCTTTGCCGCTGCGCGGCAGCATGCCCAGCAGCCGGTTCATCCAACCGTCCCTCAACTGGTAGGGTAACTGGCTGCCAGTTTCCAGCACGTTCTGCGCGTCGAAATGCGAGCGGTCACGGTACGGCGATGCAACCGCATGCAAGAAAGCGGCTTCTCCAGCGGCATAGAGTTTGTGCAGCGTCGACAGTGACGGATGCAGTGCAAAAGTCCCATTCAGTTTGAGTGCGGCTGACGGGTCGATGGCAAGCCCAGCACGCAGAGCGGCATAACGCGCTTCGGCATAAGGGATGACGGTGTTCAGCCCGTCTGCCGCGCCGCGTTGGATGATGAAAACAAATCGGCGCTCGGTCATCGCTTGCGCCATGAGGAGTCGCGGTGCAGCCAGCAGGGTAGCCGCGCCGATGAAGCTGCGTCGGTCGATCCGCATTCCTATCTCCTCAAGAACTCAGGGCTCACCAAAAGCAGGGCCAGCGCCGTGCTGCCACTCTCTGCCCGTGCGATGGCATGGACCGTGTTCTCACTCAGAGCACCTGGCAAGACATGGCGCGCCAAGGTACGCGCATCGGCTGCGCCCTCTGACTGTTGCGCAAGGCGTTGGGCAATCTCCACGCGCCGCATCAGCGCATCGGGCGCAGCCCAAGTCGCTGCGGTATCGCCGTATCCCGCAGGCGAGCCGGGCCGCCAAACAGGTTGTCCCAGCTGCACCATCCAATTTGTCGCCTGCATGGGTGCCACCGTGCGACGACCCAGCGCACGCAAGCTGGAGATCGACCAGTCCCAGGGCGACTTGAACTTGGTGGCGGCTGGGTGCCACGCTTGCTGCGAGGCAATCAGTTCGCGGTAGACGCTCGCGAGGTCCCCACCCGTTCGCGCAAAGGTCTCGGCCAAGCGCTGGACCAATGTGGGCGGTGGTTCGTCTGAGACAAAGTGTCGAGCCAGCTTGCGTGCAACGTTCAGCGCTGTGGCCGGGGCCGCTGCCAGGTCATGAATCACGGCCCGCGCCTGCGCTTCGCCTGTGTCGGGGTAGGCTTGAGAGAGGATCGTGCGGATGCCGGGTTCATGCAAAGCCTGCACGAAACGGAATGTGGTGCCGCCGCCCACACCGCCATCGCCCGGCAGGGTCCATCCGGTCAGCGCACGCGCAAACTCCTTGACGTCCTCTTGCGTGTAGCTGCTGCGCACGCCGAGCGTATGCAGCTCAAGGATTTCGCGGGCCAGGTTTTCGTTCAGGCCACGGCCGCTTGCACCCCTCATGCTGCCTGGACCTGTTGACTGCGCTTGATCAAGGTACAGCAGCATCGCCGGGTGCCGCACAGCGGCCAGCAACAAGTCTTCGAAGCGGCCCAAGACATTGGGGCGGATGGCATCGGCTTCGAAGCTTCCAGCCATGCCCACGATGAGCAACTTGTCAACCGACACTGCAAAGTGGTTGGACCAAAAATGCACCAAGCGCTCGATGAAGGGGGTGGACGTCTGTAAGGCGCTGGTGACTCGTGCGCCCACAGCCGCTTGGTACGCCCGACTTCCTTCGCGCAGGTAATTTTCGCGAATGCCGCTGCGCTGGCCTTCGGGGGCTTGGCGCACCGCACGCTGCATCTTGCTCCAGACATCCACCAGTTCTGACGTGCGCGGCAGGGCTTTCCAGGACATCGGCAGCGGATCGTAAGCGTCCATCTGCGACAACAGCCAATGCTGGGGATTGGCTGGCGCCGTATCCTCAGGCCGCGCACCAAGGCCAAAACGGTTCAAGGCGAGGGCTGGAAAAGTCATGGACTAAATTATCCGAGCGAAATGGGTGCGCACCTGTTTCCAGAGAGTAACGCTTGTGTAAAGCGCCTGATTCAATAACGCATGAATGAGCAACACATGACCGTTGACCATCATCCTTCTACAGCCACTCGCGCCACACTCACCCCCCACCCCGCTGCATCGTCAAATCAAAGCGCTTCATGAAACGCTGACGCGCATCTTCTTCCACGCCCACAAACACAAAAGACACAGCCAGCCGCTGCAAGCGCAGCAGCGCGATGACGCGTGGGGGCAGGATGTGCCATTGCAGCAGCAGATGGCCGTCACCGATTTGCACGCGTGCCTGGCCGGTGCCCAGCTCAAAGGCATGCTCGCCCAAGGCGCGGGGCAAGGCGGTCAGCCATTCGGTTTCGGTGGTGCCCATGTCGCGCTCGAAGCGCTCTGGGTAATA
>JAXITB010000351.1:0-3415 GCA_034680305.1 Polaromonas sp.
AAGCCGCGCTTGGACGATGTCTTGATCTCGGATTGGTCGGTCATGGTGTGGTTCTCCTTCTTGAAAAATGGTCGATGAAACACAGCAAGACTGTAAAAAACTGCCGCGGCTGCAGTCATCAGCAGATGGCGCTGCCGTCTGTAGGACAAGACCGCGCGCTGGACCTGCCAGGAGAAGGGCCGAAGGCCGAAGAGCCAGCACGGGCCGCAGCAAGACGGGCACGCCGGGACGCAATCAGCGCCGCAGAAAAGGGTGGCGCCCGCTTGGACTGGCCGTTGAGACCAGAGAACTTCTGCCCCCCATCGGCAGGGGAGTTGCGGCTGGCTACGGACGCATCGATCAGCAACTCCGACCGGTCTTTTATGCGTTCAAGCTATATAAAAACCAAAAAAATGTCGTTTGAAGAATTAAATGCCGCCTCCAGAATTCGGCCTCCTTGCTCACCAGGTCGCTGTCAACAGCGCCAAAACCTTGTCATGACCCTTCAGCCCCGCACCCTTCTTGCCGCGCTCGCCCTGTCCGTGACCACCCTGGCGCAGGCCCAAACTGGCCTGCTCAATGTCTCCTACGACGTGGCCCGCGAGTTCTACAAAGACATCAACATCGCCTTTGCCGCGCACCACAAAAAAAACACCGGTCAGGACATCAAGATCGACCAATCACACGCCGGCTCGAGCGCACAAGCGCGGGCGGTGGCCGATGGGCTCGAGGCCGATGTGGTGACCATGAACACCACCACTGACATCGACTTTCTGGCCGACCGGGGCCTGGTTGACAAGGAATGGCGCAAGCGCTTTGCGCACAGCGCTGCGCCCACCAGTTCGACCATGTTGTTTTTGGTACGCAACGGCAACCCCAAGGGCATCCGCGACTGGGACGACCTCGTCAAACCCGGCATCCAGGTGATCGTGGTCAACCCCAAGACCGGCGGCAATGGTCGCATGGCCTATCTGGCGGCCTGGGGCCAGGTGCGCAGCAAGGGCGGCAGCGAGGCGCAGGCAGCCGAGTTCGTGAGCCGGCTCTACAAGAACGTGCCGGTACTGGCCCGCGGCGGGCGCGATGCGACTGGCATCTTTCTGCAGCGCGGCATCGGCGATGTGCTCATCACCTTTGAATCGGAGGTGGTGTCGGTCGACAAAGAATTTGGCGAGGGCAAGGTCGACGCGGTTCACCCCTCGACCAGCATCGTGGCCGACAACCCGGTGGCCATCGTCGAGCGCACCGTCAAGAAAAAGAACACCGCCGCACAGGCCAAGGCCTATCTGGACTTCCTCTACTCGCTCGAGGGCCAGGAGATCGCCGCACGCCACCATATTCGTCCGCGCAATGAAGCCGTACTCAAAAAACACGCCGCCTTCAAACCGATCAAGCTGTTCACCGTCGAGCAGTATTTCGGCTCGATGGGTGAGGCGCAGAAGCTGCACTTCAATGACGGCGGCCTGTTCGATCAGATTTACGCCAAGCGCTGAACCATGACGACACACGCCAGGGTGCTGCCCGGCTTTCGCCTGACGCTGGGCTACACCCTGCTCTACCTCAGCCTGGTGGTGCTGATCCCACTGTCGGCCTTGGTACTCAAGACGCTGAGTATGAGTTGGCCGCAATTCTGGGAGGCGGTGAGCTCGCCCAGGGTGCTGGCCGCCTATCGGCTGACTTTCGGCGCGGCCCTGATCGCGGCACTGGTCAATGCGGTGATGGGTCTACTGATGGCCTGGGTGCTGGTGCGCTACCGCTTTCCGGGCAAAAGCTTCGTCGATGCCCTGGTCGACCTGCCCTTTGCCCTGCCCACTGCGGTGGCCGGCATCGCGCTGACCGCCCTGCTGGCCGGCAACGGCTGGATCGGCCAGTACCTGGAGCCGCTGGGCCTGCAACTGGCCTTCAACGCCAAAGGCGTGGTGATCGCGCTGATCTTCATCGGCCTGCCCTTCGTGGTGCGCACGGTGCAGCCCGTGCTGGAAGACGCCGAAAAAGAACTCGAGGAAGCCGCCATGTGCCTGGGTGCCGACCGCTGGCAGACCTTCAGCCGGGTGATCCTGCCGACCATCCTGCCGGCCCTGCTGACCGGCTTTGCCCTGGCCTTTGCGCGGGCCATCGGGGAATACGGCTCGGTGATCTTCATTGCGGGCAACGTGCCCATGGTCTCGGAAATCACGCCACTGATCATCATCGGCAAGCTCGAGCAATACGACTACGCCGGCGCCACCGCGGTGGCCACGGTGATGCTGCTGATCTCTTTTGCCCTGCTCCTGCTCATCAATGCGCTGCAAGCCTGGCAGCGCCGCACCGCATGACACCCTCACTCGCGCCGCCCCGCCACACCCAGCAATCGCCCTGGGTGCGCCGCCTGCTCATCGCCCTGGCGCTGGGCTTCATGCTGCTGTTTCTGGTGCTGCCACTGGCGGCCGTGTTTGCCGAGGCACTGCGCAAAGGCTGGCACAGCTATGGGCAGGCACTGCAGGAGCCCGATGCCTGGTCAGCCATCCGCCTGACCCTGATCACGGCGGCCATCGCGGTGCCACTGAACCTGGTCTTCGGCGTGGCCGCCGCCTGGGCCATTGCCAAATACGAGTTCCGCGGCAAGGCATTTCTGACGACCCTGGTCGACCTGCCGTTTTCGGTCTCGCCGGTGGTCGCCGGTCTGATTTATGTGCTGGTCTTTGGCGCGCAGGGCTGGTTCGGCCCCTGGCTGGCCGAGCACGACATCAAGATCATCTTCGCCGTGCCTGGCATCGTCTTGGCCACCGTCTTTGTGACCTTTCCTTTTGTGGCCCGCGAGTTGATCCCACTCATGCAGGCGCAGGGCAACGAGGAGGAGCAGGCAGCCATCGTGCTGGGGGCCACCGGCTGGCAGACCTTCTGGCATGTCACGCTGCCCAACATCAAATGGGGCCTGATCTACGGGGTGATTTTGTGCAACGCCCGCGCCATGGGCGAGTTCGGTGCGGTGTCGGTGGTCTCGGGCCACATCCGCGGCCAAACCAACACCATGCCGCTGCATGTGGAAATTCTCTACAACGAATACCAGTCGGTGGCCGCCTTCGCGGTGGCCTCCCTGCTGGCCCTGCTGGCCCTGCTGACCCTGGCCATCAAGACGGCGGTGCAGTGGCGCCATGAGCGCGAGCAACTTGCACCGAGCGACCTGCCGCCCGCGCGGCCGACTGCCGACCCCGGCTTAGTTCCCTTTCCCTTGGGAAGAGGGATAGGGTGAAGGCATCACCCGGCACCAGTTAGTCCGCCTGCCTGCCCCCACCCGATCGCCCCCGGGCAGGGGGTCATGAGAAATGACAGAGACGCACCATGAGCATTGAAATTCGCGATATCTCCAAACGTTTTGGCCACTTCCAGGCCCTCAGTCAGGTGAACCTGGACATCGAGTCTGGCGAATTGATCGCCCTGCTCGGCCCTTCGGGCTGCG